>CAYRER010000019.1:0-4931 GCA_964423385.1 uncultured Candidatus Saccharibacteria bacterium
GCCGTCGCCCAGACGCCGAAGCACCAGGGGCACGAGAGGAGGTCGGCGAGCGTCCGCCGGGGCCCTGCTTCGGGCTTCACGAGGACCACCTTCCCCTTCGTCTCAACGGCATCGTAGAACTGCTCGCGGAAGAATGCAAAGATTTTGTCGTAGATGACTGCGCGGACGATGCGAAACGATGCGAGCGTAATGAGGGCAAAGTCGAGGACGGTGAGCTCGCTGTACGGTTTCCACGCCTCACTCTCGAGCACGACGGTCGCCATAAAGACGAGAATCGAAAAGAAGACGAGGAAGACGAGATTCCAAAAATACTGGTCGGTGATGCGTATCATACGAAAGACTATTAACCCTGACTCGAGCCCACGAGGAGGATAATGATGAGGGTCGACGCGATGATGGCGAGGAACCCGAACAAAAACCGATAAAACGTCTTGTTGAACATGCTTGTAGTATAGCAGAAAGGCCTATGTTCATAACCCCGAGTGTCGACTTCCCCCACTTCTAGTACCATTGAGGTATGGATGCATCAAAATCCTCCTTTCTTCACCGCCGTCCCTTTTGGGCTGTGGTTCTGGTAACTCAGGCCCTTGTTTCAATTCTCTTATGTTCCCAGCTCATTGGTCTAGATTTCTCAATTCAGACGCTACTAAACATACTTAGCCTCACAGGGGCAAGCGCCTTCGGGTTCATTATTGAGGTCCTTATTGAAGACCGCATGACAGGATTACTGTCATCAAGTATTCTTTTTGGGATCTTCTACTTGTCTCTCTTATACAAAACGTTCAAGCATCCTCAAGTGAGTATTTACTACCCAATTCTAGTATCGATACCTTGGATTATTTCAACACTCTATCTTCTTAACACTATCGGCGGTCTCTAACCTGACCTTCCACCACGCTCTGAATTTCAATCTAGAGACTCCAGGATCTCTTTTAACAGACTCTCAATCATTTTCAATTCTTCCGTCGTTAGATTTCTTTCCTTTTGAACATCGAGAACATATTCCACGATGAGAACCAACGCCTGCTGTACCAGTATGGTTATTTGCTCCTCTGAACTGATCACCTTTTCAACAATAACAGCGTCAGCGAGAGCAACTTCAGTCACTCTCAGTCTCTGCGTGCGTGACCCGCTCCCCACAATCGGTGGTGCAGGTACCGGTTCCGGTTCTGATGTCGTCACCTCTCCCCCTTCTTCATAGCCGAGCGCGTAGCGCGAGAAGTGTGTTGTTTCGAGCACGACAAACTTCCCGCTCTCATCCAGGTAGGACACCTGCTTCTCCCACGCGTTTGTTATTGGATTGAAGAGGTAGACGCGAAGCTTCTCTTTCATCGCACTAAGCGTCTCGTCTATTGGGAAATAGACCTTCGCACTGAATGTGTCATTCTCGACTGAAGAGTCTATCTCCCATGAGACCGGGAGGAGCGTGGTGCTCTGTGGAGCTGTACCAGAAAAAATGGGCTCGCGGTACGGTGAGATACGAAATTCCGAGCCCCCGGGTACGGTCGTACTGCCGAAGTTCATGTATATTCCAGAACCCCGGAAGGTGAGCTCCGACTGTGGCTCTTCGATTTCCACCTCGTCGATTGCATCAATACCTGCCCACTCAATGGGTTCGTGGAAACGTTTGTGTCCGCTTACGTCAATGAAGTTGGGGCCCTGGGGACCACTATTTGCGCCAAAAGCATCTATCATGTCTGTCCCCCACTTACCTTCATAACTAATCAGGATTGGAAAATTCTTTACGAATTCAATCTTCTGATGGAAATCATCAGGCCCTATTCTTACCCCTTCGTCTGAAGTCTGGTCGAACTTAACTCCTGCTTTATAAATACCAACTCTTGGATAATTTGCGTGGGAGCCAAGTGCAACATAGCTATGGACCTGTGTACTATCTAACTCAATTCCATTGGAGGACCACTCGCGGCGAACAGAATCGTATTGCGCGGGGTTAAGACTATCATCCCCATCATTATGATGCGCCGAGAACGCAACATACTTCGGCTCTTCATCCTCATCGAGAAATACAAAGACGGACTCCCAATCTCCCTCGTGATCGTTAAGACCCCCCTTCTTCTTCCAGTCATTCATCGCGTAGAAGTACCAGTACTGGAGCACGGTAAACGTGCGCTCCCTGCCCCGTGCATCCTCGTACGAATCTTCAGTCCGGTGCGCGTACACCGTAACCTTTGCCGTACCGCTCGCGACAAGGTTCTCATACTTCTCTCTCCCCTTCGCCACATCAATGGACTTGCTGTTTGTCGGGTCGCTGAAGGCAAGGTAGAGATCCTCGGAATTCTCGTACGTGGCCAGTCGTTCGAGCGTAAGCGGGTTCTCGAAATCATATGCTTCGCGGAGTTCATCGGGCAAGATGCCAGCATCATCCCAGAGCGCACTCGCGCCCACGAACGCTTCCACATTCATCGGCAGGTAATCCTCCTCGGGATGCATCCGGAGTATCGGGAGGTACTTAAGAAGAAGCGGGTCAAATGGCTCCTCAACCTCCCTCTGCGAGAGGACAACAGTACCGTCCTGCGCGTAGTACCATTGCTGTATCGGCCCGCCGACGTACCGGTCGCCGCCCTTTGCACTCACCGTGCCTGAGAAATCGGATTCAGCGTAGTACACCGCAACACGGCCCCCGCCGCCAGCTCCGATACCCGCGGTATATCCTCTTGTATTTCCGCCGAGCGCGGTGATGCGACCTGAGCCGGTGAGAGTTTTCGTAGTTATGTAGACACTCCCTCCGCTCGCGCCATTCCTCGCTGGGGTCGCATCAGCGGAAATGGTGCCGTCGTTCTTGAGTGTGTTCGAGACAATCAGTCGGATGCTCCCGCCACCGTACGCGTCTGACGAACCCCCGCTGCCAAAATCAACCGGCTCCGTCTCCGAACCGTAGGTTGGTGCGGGCGTCCCTGCCTCTCCCAAACCCCCGTGGCTCGCTCCGGCAACGGACTCGTTCTTTCCAGGGCCACTCCCCGGCGGATGTCCAGCGCCGGTCGCTGATATTGTCGAAGTTTCATCGATGCTAATATCACTCACCTCAAGGTGAAGAACGTGCATCGGCGTGGCAGTGATTTGAGACTCACCGGCAAGGGTAATCGTGGTCATGGGGGCCAGTATCTCCCCCCTCCCGAGCCGGGCCACTCCCCGGTTTTGTATGGTGAGCGACGAAATGTTCAAAGACTGTCCCTCGGCCGAGGTGAAGACTGAACCCCCATCAACCAAAAGCTCTCCCGTAGTAAATGAGTGTATCCCGCTGGTATCAAGCGAGGAACTCTCCTTGAGAGTGACCGCCTGCGCGGCAATGCTGACGCCCGACTCAGAACTTGCGTATGCACCCTCTGAGAGATTGATCCGATTGAACTGGTACGGGCTGTCGCTCGCCTGAAACATGAATCGGTCGTAGAGGTAGAGGTCATTGTTGGTAGTGTCCACAAACACGACGGTCCCCTCCTCTCCCGTACGTTCTCCACTACACGTTGAGTTGCTTCCAGTCGCTCCGCGGGATGCTGCCGCACTCCCGGTGAAGCTAGAACTTTCGTAGTGCACGGCGATTCTGCCACCTCCGCCCGCTCCGCTATTCGGCCAAAACCCATAGCATCCCGCACCGTTTGCGGTAAAGGTGCCGGCCCCTTCGAGCGAACCCGTTCTCACGTAGATGCTCCCCCCGCTCGCCTGGTCTCTGATACCATTCGCGGAGATGATGCCGTCGTTTTTCAAAGCACCCGAGGCGATGATCCATACCGCCCCGCCACCAGCTGTCTTCACACTCGCACCCGAGCCGAGATCTTTGGGTTCAAAAGCCGAGCCATATGTATCTCCGCCAATGCCACTGCTTGTCCTATAGTGCCAATCTCCTCCCCTGCCTCCGTACCCGAACCCTCCGCCACCTTCGGGAGCGCCCGGCGACGTTTCGGACGAAGCATATCCCGTACCGTTCGCACTCAGAGAAGACCCACTCTCGATGGTGATGTTGTCAGCAACTATCTTTACACCCTTGAAATCTCCGGATGCATTCGGGTCGCCGACGAGCGTAAGGACTGTGTTGCTCGCGACGGTGAGGTTGCGAAAAGTGTATTCGCCGGCGGGGAGAGACTGGCTCGTGGAGACAAGTACCTCCTCGTCCTCGCTATCTGGCGTGCCGTCCTGGTCCAAGTCAATCGTTTCCGCAAAAACCGGACCCGCGAGGAGGAAAAGAAAAGAGCCCAGGAGAAAAAGGGCACCTTTTACGGAAACCGCTTTCATATTTCTAAAATGATACACCCTCCTGTCCGCCAATCAACCGAATATACAGAATTTGTTACAGAGGTCCGGCCTCTGTAAAAAACAAAAGCCCCATCCGTGCGGTTCCCGTGCGGGAACGCTACTGGATGGGGCGATGGGGCGGGTGAGGCGAGAGTCAGTCGATCCTCACGTCGGCGACCTTCGCACCGCGGGCGCGGAGCATCTTCTCGAGACGCGCTTCGTCCTTGGACGAGCACGTCTTCGGACAGACCTCCTTGATGGCTTCGGCGACCGAAGCCATCACGTTGGCCACTTCCGGGCCGGAGTTGGTGCGGGTATCGAGATACACCGTCACCTTCCCCACCCCGCTGGGGTGCTTCAGCCGGAGTTCCTGCTGGGGCACCGCACGCTCGGCGAGCGGGCGGAGCTGGGCCTGGGCCGTCGCGGCGAATGCCGCGAGGACGAGAGCGAGAACGGTTCTGATGAACATTAACACCTCCTTTTTTGAGGTGACATTGGAATGTTCGCACTATACATCCTATACCGTATTATGTCAAGTACCTCGTAATGGTTCAATAGCTTATGAACACTGCACGTATAGAATGCAGTGTATGCAGACACCCAGACACCAAGGCAAGGCCTATGTAATTTACATAGGCCTTGCCTCTGTATGGCCGTCTAGTAATTCTCGGTAACTCAGCCAC
>CAYRER010000019.1:5031-13920 GCA_964423385.1 uncultured Candidatus Saccharibacteria bacterium
TTACATAGGCCTTGCCTCTGTATGGCCGTCTAGTAATTCTCGGTAACTCAGCCACCCCAGGAGCTCAGTATCCACCTCTCCCCTACCCTTGAAATACTCCGGAAACTTGTCCGGTTCAATAATCACGCTCTCGTCCCGAATACTGCAATAATCGTGGAGGCTTGAATACTTGTATTCATCCAAGTACTGTTTTGTTTTTCCCAAATCTCGAATCCCGGACTCCTTCCAGTCAGACTGTATCAGCTTGACCGGGTTCAGGTGTATGTATGAAAACAAGTACTTCAGATACTCGTCTGAATCAGCGTGCTGGGATTTAAATTTTCCTTCAAACAACACACCTGTTCGCTTATACTTCCTATTGAAGTACATGGAATACCCTGTAGAAAGTTTCTGCATAAACATCTGCACGCCGCCCTCGATTGCTGGGGTTAGGAGAATGTGGAAATGGTTCGGCATCAGGCAGTACGCTCCAATATAAACAAGCGGTTCACCTCTCTCAAAATCATACACACCCTCTTTTACAACCTCTCGAAACACAAAGGGTGCTGTTCCATTTGCGAGAAAGAGTAGTGTTTGGAAACGCTCTCTATCCAAATTATCCCTAAAAAGATCCTGCTTGCTGTTTCCACGATTGTAAATATGGAAATACTCATCGAATGCGAAAGGGACTTTTCGTACTGACATATCCTCAGAATATCATACAGAGGCAAGGCCTATGTATAACTTATACATAGGCCTTGCCTCTGTAAGCTAATTGGTCCGGCTGTAAGTTCCCCCTTGGGCAACGCAAAAGGCCCCCTTGCGGGGGCCTTTTGTGAGCTGTGACTTACGTCACTGCTGTCAGAACGTTGCTGACGTTAGTCAACAATTGTTTCAACAGCTGTTCGGTAGTTAGCCTCAGGTGACGCTGTCCAGGTCTGACCTGTTGGCGCTCCTGCTGCTGAACCGAAGACGAGTGTCTCGAGCTGAACACGCGCTGCAGTAGACGTAGTGACCGATGGGTCGTACGTAACCTTGAGCGTGAACCTCTTCGTGCTTCCTTCAGTAACCTCGAACGCTGACGATACTTCTTTGGCTGTTGAGCTAAGAGTTACCGTAGTAGCGGACGTTGTTGCCACACCCGAGCCATCCTCGACGGTGTAAGTGACCGCTGTAGCCGGGCTCGTTGAGATGTACACATCCTGATTGAATGCCGTTACATCAAAGACGAGCGTGTAGGTAGCATAGTCGTTATCGTTACCGTCTGGCGCTGTGACTGCCGAGGTCATACTGACCGCCGACACATCAACTCCAGATGTTCGAAGTGTATGGACATCTCCCGTCGCTGCTCCTGTAAGCTGTGACGTTGCAAGATCATCCGCACCAGTTGCATCGATGAGTGCTCGGTTTGCAGCGGTTACAGAACCCTGGACCGTGATGCCCTCATTGCCGAGCGGAAGCGCATTGAACTTGAGCATAAGCTCTGCAGCAACACGATCACCAGCCTCGATGACGACATCGCCATCAACGTCGAATGAAAGGTCTACTGTAGCTCCCGTGCCCGATGCGGTCACGCTGTCGATGGTTGTACCATCGATGATGAGTTCTGCATCGTCAACGACGAGTGCGTACGTCGAAGACGAAACTTCAACGTGGACAACAACCGTCGTAAGCTCAATATCGTTCACAGAGTCGTCTGTGTCGAGATCGAACGTGAACACGTTGTACCAGTCTGACTTCGCATTATCCTTGAGCTCAAAGGTAGTTCCATCCGGATCATCCTGTGAGGTCTTGACAATGAGTTCATCATCGCCACCTGCGGTGCCGATGGTGACGCTCACTGCCGTGTTGAAGTCTGTGTCATCTGCCGAAGTGAGCGTACTCGTTACATCAGTACCATCAACGAATCGCATTGAGGTAACTGTAAAGGTGTACGCACCGAGGTCAGCTGTGTCGAGATTTCCGATGCTTGCAACGATGGTAATCTCTACCTCCTCATCCTCCTCAGCTACGAGGTCGAGACCTGAGAATCGGAGCGTGCCAGCATTCGTTGCTGTATTGATGTAATCAGACTTAGCTGATGCATCCATCCGTCCAATCTCATCGCCGTCGACAAAGAGTGCGACCTCCTCGAAGACGTTCCACACTTTCTCAACCGAACTGTTGAGTCTCACATCGAGACGCGTAATGCGTGCGTCACCGTTCTGGAACTCAACTGTGGCAACCCCAACCTCCTGATCTTCTGAACTCTCTTCGATGGTATCATCGCTTGCAGAGTCAATCTCAAAGTCAAAGAGAGATGCCTCGCCTGAGAGACCCCCAGTCGATGAATCATCCTCATCATCTGACGACGAGCCGCCGCCCGTTACCGGACCTGCTGCTGCCATGAGCGCGTTGTACTTCGCCTGTGAAACAGGGCCGAAGTAGCCAGCTGCCGGCATAACGCCGTTTGCTGACTGCCATGCTGCAACTGCTGCTGCGGTCACAGGACCGAAGTAGCCGGTTGAGCCACCTGCGTTCGAGAAGTACGTAGGCGTGAGGTAGTCCTGAAGACACTTCACGTCTGCGCCCTCTGAACCAACGGTGAGTGCGCGAGTAAAGGTGCATCCTGCAGCCGGAGCTGAAGAACCACCTGAGAGAGCGGCAATCTGCGCAGTGAGCTGCGCGATCATCGCCTGAAGCTCCTCAACGGTCGCTGCCTTTGCAGGCGTTGCGAGGGTGAAGAGCATCGATGCTGCAACAAAAGCTACGAAGAGCTTTGATGCAACATTGTTTGCAATAATGTTCATAACTGGAATTACTTTTAAAGTAATCTAATTACTAATACTAATAATAAGAATTAATTCTTATTTGCGAGCAGGTCCGTCGAAGGCCCGCTCACCAATATCACTAGCTCATAGGAGTGTTAGCGGGTCGACACCCCACTCTTACGAGATAGCTACGAGATTCATAGGTCGTGCAGTCATTAACTAACCAGAACTGTACAAAGAGTATCTGTCATTCCTAATTCCTATGGTCCTTTTTTCTTCTTTGTGGAAGAAAAAATGACAGACCAGAAGTTATAGTCGCTTGCGCTCGTTAACTTCTAGGCCACAAGGAATTTCTGAAACTTCTTCTTGTGCTTTTCTACTTATATATGGAACCGAACGGGCACCCCCGCACGACCAGACACACGAACTGTACGCATTTCTGCGCACTTCGTAACATCTGCCTGTCAAAGAACAAAACACCCTGCCGGGGTGCTCTCTGAGAAATCGAGGAATATAGCCACTTCGCTACCTCCTCCCAAAAACTCTCAGCACACCACCGATGGACGTGCTCTTCCTTTTAGAATCCTAAAAAAAAGTCGCACGATTGGTGCCTACACATAGTATACAAAAGGAACGCTCTTGTACACTCTGATTCCTGTCCCCACTTGTGCATAAGTACGCGTAAGTGAAGCCACAGAATCTAGGAGAGCATACGTTCGCCGGTATCTGAAGTCAACCGAGAACGCACCCCTCGCTACACATTATGACGCTCACTTCCTCAGTATCTTACGAATCCTGCCGAGAAGAAACATAAAATCTGGAATAGTAAATAGCGTCAAAAAAGAACGCCTGGTTATGACTTTTACCCGAACCATTACGGACTTGACCCAGATGTCTTTATGATGCGTGTTTAGAGACAGCACCACGTCCCTTAGTGATATCTAAGCGAGCTTGTACTTGCTCCACCTTCTCTCACCTTCTCTCTGTACAACACTGTCTTTAATGAGAGCATTGAGCTCGCGCTGAATTGTCTTTTCACTGCAGTCCGTGACAACTTCCACAATGTCTTTGATGCTCGCCTCACCCTTGTCTCTTATGACTGCAATGACCCTCTCTCGCCTTCCAAGCATTTCCGACCCGCTGTTCCCGACCGGCGTTTCAGCCCTCGGGCGGAGTCGGCGACTCTCGCGCACCGGCTCCCGACTGGAGAGGGACTCATCGAACATGGGGTTCGTGATGTCTCCCTCGGCGTACCTTCGGAGCGCCCGCTGAACTGAATCAATCTCATGGAAGAAAACACCGAGAAGATCGGGGCCGACGACACGCGCGGAGCCGGCTATCCGAAGCTTCGATTCGAGCCGGAGGAGGGCGTAAGCAACCTCCCGAGCATACTCGGCGGCGTGGAGAGAGATGGCTCTCAAGGACTCAAGAGACACGTCAACGAGATCCTGCGCGGCATCCTCCATTTCAGAGACAACAGTATCGTTCGTCGATATGTCTTTATTACTCCTCACCACATAAAAGACTGCACAGGCAATCTTTTCTGTCTTTTTAAAAATATATTTAAAATACTCACTATCTTGTATGAGTCTTTTCTCCGTATCAGTCCTTGAGAATGTCTCTTTCGTTTCCATACCGTCCCATATGTGACTTTTATAATAGCGGACAATCTTAGGGACAGTATACGTCATTCTGTCGCTTACGGAAAGACTTTTTGGTACTCGAAATCACCTGGGTACCTTGCGTCAAGGTATGCCCCACCGCCAGAGCCGGTGCCAGAAGATCTCGAAAAATCGGTGGGGGTTACTGCGTCTGTCCACAGGAAGAGAGACCCTGCCCTTGTGGTATCATTTACGTATTCAATTACCACAGAGATAAAGATTTCTAGGCAGGCATGGCTCGAACGGCACGGCGGAGGAAAATCCAGGAGGAGAGCTCGTTTTTTGATGACCTCTCTCCGCAGACGAAGCACGCGATTGCGGCGGTCTTTTTTGTTGTCCTCGCCATTTTCTTTATATTCTCGTCCCTGGGTTACGCGGGCATTGCGGGCGACATGACGCACAGCGGACTCACCTACCTCTTCGGGTACGGCTTTGTGCTCGCGCCGATCGTCTGCCTCCTCCTGGTATACGTGTTTCTGAAGCCGCTCGAAGATAATCCGGTCTCCATCTCGAAAATCATCGGCGTCACGCTCTTCTTCTTTACATCGCTCGGCCTCCTCCAGCTCGCGCTTGCAGAGGGCGGGGCGCTCGGATCCATCGTCCTCTACCCGCTCCACACCTTCGTCGGCGACATCGTTGCGAGCGTCGTCCTTGTCGCCCTCGCCATCGTGAGTCTCTTCCTCATCTTCAATACGAACTTCGCCGACATCTTCCGGAAGAAAGATGCGGACGAGGAGGAGATCCCCGAGATTGAGCCGATACTTACCACCCCCCTCCCCGAACCCGGCACCGAGGAAGCAGGTGCTGAAGCAGGCGAAGACGGCGAGGCAGAGGCGCCGAAGAAGTCCCTCAAGGAGCGTATTCTCGGCAAGGCCGGCTCCGCCGACTTCATCGTCTCTTCCTTCCGCGGAACGTACGCCCCTCCCCCACTCTCACTCCTCCACAAGGACAAGGGCACGCCTGACGTGGGCGACGTGAAGGAAAACTCAAACACGATCAAGCGGACCCTGAAGAAGTTCAACATCGACGTCGAGATGGATGCGGTCACCATCGGCTCCTCCATCACCCGGTACGCCATCAAGCCCGCTGAAGGCGTGAAGCTCGAGAAGATTGTCGGCCTCCAGACGAACCTCGAGTATGCGCTCGCGGCCTCCCCCATCCGCATCGAGGCGCCGATTCCAGGCAAGTCGCTCGTCGGCATTGAAGTGCCGAACCGCCAGAAGGCGATGGTCGGCCTCGCGTCCCTCTTCTCTTCACCTGAGTACACCGACTCGCCGAAGCCGCTCCTCACCGCCCTCGGCAAGAACATCACCGGCGAGGCCTGGTTTGCTGACGTCGCGCGGATGCCGCACGGCCTCATCGCCGGCACCACCGGCTCCGGAAAGTCGGTCGCCATCCACAACGTCGTCATCTCACTCCTCTTCCGAAACTCTCCCGACCAGCTCCGCTTCATCATGGTTGACCCGAAGCGCATCGAGCTCACGCTCTACAACGGCATCCCGCACCTCCTCACGCCGGTCATTACCGACGCGAAGAAGGTCATCGTCGCACTCCGCTGGGCAATCAAGGAGATGGATCGCCGACTCGACGTCCTCGCCGAGAATAAGGTGCAGAACATCGCGGCGTACCACGAGAACATCTACCACCCCGCGAAAGAGAAGTTTGAGGAGGCGGGGTCGCCTGAGGAGGAGCGCGACGAGCTTCCCGAGCCCCTCCCCTACATCGTCATCATCATCGACGAGCTCGCCGACCTCATGACCGCATATCCAAAGGAGCTTGAGGCGTGCATCGTCCGCCTCGCGCAGATGAGCCGTGCCGTCGGCATCCACCTCATCCTCTCGACCCAACGCCCGTCGGTCAACGTCATCACCGGCCTCATCAAGGCGAACGTGCCGACGCGCATCGCGCTCCAGGTCGCCTCACAGATTGACTCGCGCACCATCCTCGACCAGTCTGGCGCCGAAAAGCTTCTCGGCCGGGGAGACATGCTCTTCCTCTCGGCAGAGAGTCCGAAACCGACCCGCCTCCAGTCGGCATTCGTCACCACTGACGAGGTGAAGAAGGTCGTCGCGTACCTCAAGAACCAGGATTCCATCCAGGAGCTCGAAACCATCAACCTCGAACCCTCGGGCGACAAGGCCGACCCGAACTCCATCTTCGCGGCTGGACTCGGGGGCGACGATGATGCCGACGACGAACTCTACGAGGAGGCGCGCCTCATTGCGCTCGAAGCCGGCAAGATATCAACGTCCTTCCTCCAGCGCCGCCTTCGCCTCGGGTACGGACGTGCGGCGCGCCTCATCGACATGCTCGAGGAGCGCGGCGTCGTCGGTCCTGCAGACGGCTCGAAGCCACGCCAGATCATCGCCGAACGGCCTGAATCGGAAGAAACCTAGAAACCATGGACCGTGCGCTCCACAACCTGCCGCTCCAGACCCTTATCCGCACGCTCGGCGTCGGGGCACTCATTGTCCTCATTGGAGCGTACGTGCACTTCCAGGCGCGAAACCTCATCTCCGGCCCTTCGATTGAACTTCCCGATGCTCCGAACGGTGTGGTACGGGAACGGCTAGTTACCCTCGAGGGCACGGCGCGAAATATCGTGAAGCTCACCGTAAACGGCCGCGAAATCCACACGGACGAGCACGGGCTTTTCCGGGAAGCACTCGTCCTTGAAAACGGCTATACTATAGCGACGCTTCGGGCGGAGGATCGGTTCGGGAGAACGACCACCCTCACCCGCGAGTACGTGTACGAGAGAGAAATCTAGAATGGAAAATAATAAATCCAGAATAGAAACCAGAGGATACAAAATATAGAACTATTTAAAATAGAGGAGGTAGTACCGGAATATTCACTAAGAAAAAGTAAGCATGGCAAAGAAAATCACAAAGACCGAACCCACCATCGAGAAAAAGAATGAGGCAGAGCCACGAGGGATTGAGAGCATTGCGGAAACGCTCCGGAGCATCAAGACAAAGTTCGGCGACGAGGCCATCATGACCTTGGGCTCGACCCGGAAGGTGGACGTCGATGTGGTTCCCTCGGGCTCCATCGGGCTCGACGAGGCCCTCGGCATCGGCGGGTACCCACGCGGCCGCATCGTTGAAATCTTCGGTCCTGAATCTTCCGGCAAGACGACGCTCTCGCTCCACGCGGTCGCAGAGGCACAGAAAATGGGCGGCATCTGCGCGTTCATCGACGCTGAACACGCCATGGACCCTGAATACGCGAAGAACCTGGGCGTCAAGCTCGATGAGCTCCTCATCTCTCAGCCGGATACCGGCGAACAGGCCCTGGAAATCGTCGAGTCGCTCGTCCGCTCGGGAAAAATCGACGTCATTGTCATCGACTCGGTTGCGGCCCTCACTCCCAAGGACGAAATCGAGGGCGAGATGGGCGCACACCACGTCGGCAAGCAGGCACGGCTCATGAGCCAGGCCCTCCGGAAACTCACCTCAATTGCGGCGAGGTCGAAGACGGTCATCATTTTCATCAACCAGATTCGCATGCAGATTGGCGTCATGTTCGGGAACCCCGAAACAACGCCGGGCGGAAAGGCACTCAAGTTCTACACCTCGGTGCGTCTCGACATCCGGCGCATCGCGCAGATAAAGAAGGGCGAGGAGGTCGTCGGCGGACGACACCGCGTGAAGGTGGTGAAGAACAAGGTGGCGGCGCCCTTCAAGACGACCGAGTTTGACTTGATATACAACGAGGGCATCAGCCGTGAGGGCGAGCTCCTCGCCCTGGGCGAGAAGTACGGCCTCATCAAGAAGTCTGGTGCGTCGTACAGCTACCTTCCCCCAGGTGGAGACGCATCCTCCGAGGTGAGGCTCGGCCGCGGGTACGATGCGACGCGCACGATGCTCCGCGAAGATAAGAAGCTTATGGCGGAACTTTTGAAGCACGTCAAAAAAGCACTGAAGGAGGAAGCATAGTGTGGGATGAAAGAAACCCCGGCCGCAGAGCGGCCGGGGTTTCTTTCATATCGATACCGGGAGACTTCTTTACGCCATCGAGTACCCCTGCCTGCGCGGCGCGAGGCTCACGCGGATAGAGAGGAGCGAGAAGACGATGACTCCGATGAGGAGGAGCGACCAAATCTCGGTCGTCCGGACCGCATTGTACGCAAACGTGCCGACAGAGCCGACCTCAATCTGCGCGAGGTTGCGGAGTACGTCCCCGATGGAGACGAAATACGTGAGCGCGCTCATCGCCGCTACGGCAACGAACCCCTGGATGACGCCCGGAAGGGTCGCCAGGCGGAGCAGGTACGCGTAGTAGATGCCCCTCATTATTTTTCTTCGTAATGTATTCATACCACGTATGTGCTTATGATTCGGATTATACAACACCGGCAAATCCTGAAAAGTTACTCAGATCGAGGCAGTGCACCATGTGACTCCCTCCGTCGGTTTTTTGTACATGGGGGAGAAAAAAAAAACGCAAACAAAAAAAAATTGGCGCGACCGCAAAATTTTAATTTCACAAAAATT
>CAYRER010000019.1:13930-16641 GCA_964423385.1 uncultured Candidatus Saccharibacteria bacterium
CCGCAAAACCCTGAAATGTACCTCCGATCGCGGCAGTCCACCCGGTCACCCCCCCCGTGTTTTTTACTACCTGGGTGAAGAAAAAACGACGGACTCAGAAAATATAGTCGCTCGCGCTCATTATTTTCTGGTCACAAAAGTGACACCTTCTCCTCTGGGCCGACCTCCTTCCGAAACTCTGCCTTCGCCCGGTGGATGCGTGCCTTGACCGCCCCAACCGTCTCCCCCGTCTCATCGGCAATGTCCTTGTGTGACCAGTGCTCGAGGTAGTGGAGCCGCAAGACGCGGGCGAAGTGCCCGGGGAGCCGCGCGAGGATACGTTCGATGGCGTCGGCATCCTGCCTGAAGGCACTGTGCTCCTTCATCTCGCCGAGCTGTTCCATGTACTCCGGGTCGAGGAGCATCGTTCGTTTCCCCTCGCGCACGCACTTCTGGTAGCGCGTGAGCGCCGTATTCACGAGAATCGTGTACGCCCACGAGGAAAACTTCGCGCCGGGGCGCACCTCGAAGCGGTGCGCGTTCATGTAAATCTTCGTGAAGGCGTCCTGTACAACCTCCTCGGCATCCTGCTCGTTGTGGATGATGGTACGCGCCTTCCGGAGAAACGCGGCCTGGTAACGCTCGAGGAGCGCGGTGAAGAGCCACGGCTCCGCCTGCACACGCGCGAGAATCTCCTCGTCGGGGAGTTTCTGTACATTGTCGTCAGTTGAAAGGCCGAACATAACCTGGTACTATGCGTCGCGTATTTTTAACCGTCACCCCATCTTACACTAACGCGCTATGTCTGTCCTTTCATACAACGAAATCACCCTCAAGAAAGTCATCATCTGGAACGACGAGCCGTACATTGTGCTCGCCTCGCACGTGTTTCGGAAACAAAAGCGCAAGCCTGTCAATGTGACAAAGCTCAGAGGGCTGGTCTCTGGCCGGGTCGTCGAGCAGACCTTCCACGCGAATGAGACTGCGGAGGAAGCAGACATCACCTCGCGCCCCATTGAGTTCATCTACGAGAGCAAGGGCGAGTACTGGTTCAACACGCCGGGCAAGCCCGCGGAGCGCTTCGCACTCGCGGCTGACGTCGTCGGTGACGAGGGCAGGTTCCTCAAGCCGAAGACGGTCATCGACGCGGTCATCTTCGACGACGCTATCATCGGCGTAAAGATGCCGATCAAGATGGAGCTCAGGGTGAAGGAAGCGGCACCTGCAGTGCGCGGAAATACATCATCAGGTGCACTCAAAGAGGCAATTCTCGAGACTGGCGCAAAAATTATGGTCCCCCTCTTCATCAACGAGGGCGACATTGTGAAGGTGAACACCGAAACGGGAGAGTATACCGAGCGAATGGAGAAAGCGTGATCTTACGATTCGAAACAGAATTACGTTCGTTCGTCGAAACGAAGTCCTGGGAGGAACACGTTTCGACGGCCAAGATTTTCTAAGAAGCTCCGCTCCTAAGAAATTCTAGGCACAAAAAACGCCCCGGCCGAAAAACGCTGGGGCGTTTTTCGGCCGGGGTCGTCGACCCTAGAACTTGATGAACCCGCTCTTCATGTACCAGCCGGGCTTCGTGGCGAGCGCAACGACCGCAACCTCAACATCCCTGAAGGAGCCGTTCACGTCGCCGTACGTGGTGACCCTGGCCGTCTTCTCCCGGGTGATGGTGACCGTCTTCTGGAACGGAATCTCGGCCGCCGGATTCCTGTGGTGCTCCATCTGGTCTACTCCGTCGACCGTCCCCCCGATGGGGAACGTGCCGTGCTTTACGATGCACGTCGCGGATATTCTGCTCATGTACTGGTACTCCTTTCTTCGTCGTTGGGTGAGCGGGACTATACTGCAGTGCTGCTGAAATTTAGTCAATGCCTCATAGCAAAACCCCCGCGCCTCTGGCACGGGGGTTTTGCTACGTCCATTACTCCGAGACGTATGGGACGAGCGCCATGAAGCGCGCGCGCTTCACCGCGGTCGCAAACACACGCTGTTCGTGCGCAGTGTGGCCCGAGCGGCGGCGGTTGAACATACGCGCATGCGGATTGAGATGTCCGCGGAGACGCTGGACGTCCTTGAAATCGTAGTGCTCGACGTTAGTTGTCTTTTCTTTCTTTTCCATGCTTTTTTAATTTCTTAGTTTCTACTGGTTTATCTGTTCAGAACGTCTTTACAAATCGTCTGAGACGAGGCGCTGACGGTACGAGAACACGAGGCGTATATCTATTACGACGAGTGTTCGAGCCCCGAGAGCAACGACGTATCAGAGGATTTTAAAATGTTCTGTTTAGAAGGGGATGTCTTCGGGATTGATTTCTTCCTCCGGATACTCCGGCGCATTTCCCTTGTCTGCCTTAGCGTCGGCAGGCGCAGCACCTGCTGGAGCGTCGCTCCGGGTGCCCCCATCCCCGAACTGGAACCCCTCTGCAACAATCTCGGTGCGGTAGCGCTTCACGCCGTCCTGCTCCCAGTTCCTCGTCTGGAGGCGTCCCTCGATGTACACGGGCCGGCCCTTCTTGAGCCACTGCCCCATAACATCCGCGAGCTTGCCGAAGGCGACAACATCGTGGTACTCGGCCTGCTCCTGCTTCTTGCCCTCCTTGTCGGTATATGTACGGTTCGTTGCGACAGCAAACGAGACGACGGACTGTCCAGACGGGAGCGCGCGCTTCTCTGGATCTCGCGTGAGGTTCCCGTAGATCATTGCTTTGTTAAGGTACATG
>CAYRER010000020.1:0-15332 GCA_964423385.1 uncultured Candidatus Saccharibacteria bacterium
AGGGGAACATGAGACCTCCGAGGATGAGGGGGAGAATGAACATAATAATGGTCGCAGTGAGCATGATGAGGATGTACTTCCTCGTCTTCTCCGCCGACGCATGAGTGGCGTCGAGTTTTGCCTCGAGGCGCGCGAGGCGTTCTTCAATAGTTTCCATAGAAATAAGTATACACCAAAGAAAAAGGGCGGTCCGGAGACCGCCCGTTTCGTGCGCGTGGCGAGCACTTACTTCCTGCTGCCGTTTCGCGGCCCCTTCGGCCGACGTACGGTTTTCCGTGCGTGATGTTCCGCACGCTTCTCGGCGTGCCGGAGTGCAAGAACGCCGCGCGGTTGCGTCCGTCCCGTCACCTTGACGGCGTGAATCTTCTGCAGAGGCACGACGGGTGGAAGTTCCGCCAGGGGTTTCTTTCGCGGCTTCGGAAGCGGTTCATGCGAGAACCGCTTCTCCCTGCGCTCCCTGCGCGGAAGCAGGTCGAAGTGCGGGTCAATCGGCCGCACGGAGAACGAACGCGGTATGACTGCGTCCGTGAATTGACCGGTCGCCCGGGCGATGAAGTTGAACATCTGGTCCGCCGCAACGATTGTGACAGCCAAGACACGCGCCAGTCTTCCCATGGTTCTTCCTCCTCAACGTTGTCTGCGCACGAATGTAGCACCCCCTTAAACAAAAAGAAAGAGGCGACCCGGAGGTCGCCCCAACTGCTTGTTCACGTCGCTCGGCAAACGCGGTTGCGTCCGCCTTCTTTCGCATCGTAGAGCGCACGGTCGGCCCGAGTGATGGCGCTGTCAATGGATTCTCCTTCTTCCATCTGGGCAACCCCGAAACTTGCCGTCGCACTCACCCACGATCCGCGAACCCGGATGTTGAGGTCGCGTTCCACCACCTTCCGAACGCGATCCATGAGGGACACCGCATCATCGATGGATGTAGAGGCGAGCGCAATGACAAACTCTTCTCCTCCCCACCGAGCGAGGATGTCGGTCTCTCGGAGCGATTTCTTGAGGATTTCGGCGAACCGAACGAGCACCAGGTCGCCGACAACGTGACCGCGGGTATCGTTGATTGCCTTGAATCGGTCTACGTCGAGCAGGACAAGAGAGAGCGGTGCGTCGTGGTTCCCTCTCGACTTCTCCCGATTCATTAGGGCAACCTGTCCCCTACAGAGTTCGCCAAAGGCCAAACGATTCCAGAGGCCGGTGAGCGGATCAATGCGTGCCTGGTCCTTAAAGGCACGTTTCTCCTGCTGGTGCCTCCGCTTCTTCGCGTTCGCTCTCGCGAGCGCAACCTGGAGACGCTCAACCTCCCGACGCAGCTCCTCGTTCTCCTTCCGGAGACGTTCAAACTCCGCCCTACACCCTTCGCAGGGCTGAAAGCACGTACCCGTATGGGTCATGACTACCTCCCTGGATTGGTGGATTGGGGTGGAACAATTCGGACCGAACTATAACACAAAAAATATGCTGGGGCAATGCTACGCCTCCTCAAACGAAAACTCGACACGCTTCCCCTCGGGCACTCGCTTTATCACCTCTTCAAGCTTTCGCTTGAGCTTCACGGCGAGGACCCCTTCGGGAACCTCTGGGGGGACCACAATATCGATATCGACAAACGATTCACGCTCACCCGAAATAGTGATGCTCAGTCTCCCGCTCCGTTTTCGGCCCACAATCGAGCGGAGCGTCGCCTGCTCATTTTCGGTAATGCCGAGCCCACTCACGTACTCGTTGAAGTGCTCTCTTCCCTGCTCAACTTCACGAATACCATCAATGACTTTCACAAACCTGTTCTGTGGTATCCCTGCATGAACCATCTCGTGCATCTTGCTGAGAATCCCCGTGATGCGGGCATTCGCAGGTCCCTCATCAAATACATCCCCGAGCCGATAGTACGCTTCAACGAGTTCCTCTGCAGAGATATTCTCGTGTGCAACATACCGTACAAAGTCTTCAAAAATCATCTCCGCGGGAGAAAGTCTCTCCTTCTTTCCCCGAGCCGGAACGTCTCGATTATCAATCATATCAAAATCATACCCCTCCCTGCTTCATCTCCGCAAGACGACATTCGGCGTCGCACCATACGGGTCCGGCCAGAACTCGAGAGCGGACCACGCCGTACCCTCCACAAGCTTTCGTACATAGTCGTTGTCGTCAATGTCCGCCTCGACGTAGAGCGTCCCGCCCTCTCGGAGGTAGTCTCTCCCCCGCTCGATGAGGAGCTTCACGAACTCGTGACCGTCGTCGTGTGCGAGGAAGGCGAGGTGCGGTTCGTATTCAATCATCTCGCGGTCGAGCTCGGGGAGTTCTTCGTAGGGAATGTAGGGAGGCACTGCAAAAATCGCATCGTAGGTTCCAGTGAGACCGGTGACGTCCGGTGCGGTGATAACGCACACTCTCCCCTCTCCGTCGTTTCGCTTTACATTCATTTCAATCTGCTCCTTCAGGTTCGGGTCGAGCTCCGAGATGTCGACCTCCGCCGTCTTGAAGTGCGTGAGGAGTGCACACGCGATGGCGCCCGAGCCGGCGAAGACTTCAGCGAGCCGGAGCGGACGCCCGAGCTCTCCTTCGCGCGCCCGGAGCTCCCCGATTGCGCGCTCCACCCAGAATGCCGTCTCTGGACGGGGAATCATCGGCCGCTTCGAGAGGTCGATGTGGCTCCCGAGGAAATCGACGTATCCGAGGACGTACTCGTACGGCTCCCCGTTCCGGATTCGCTCTGCGTCGCGCACAAAGTCCGCGGACTCTTCGCCCGCGTACTTCTCTTTCTTCAGCTTCTCAATTTGTTTCTCGAAATACTCCATGGGCACACCACCGTAGCACAGACCTCCCCCTTCCCGCACCTCACAAAACCCTGCTTATACTATATCGTACATATGTACGATATAGTATAAATACGAAAAACAGAGGGGCGGAGGTAGCGGCAGATGCAGGGTCGGGATGATTCTCCTCTGTGGTGCACACCTACTTGCCCATTTCGCGGAGAATGCGTATCCGTTCTTCTGCCGGCGGGTGCGTCTGGAACAGTCCGCCAATTTTCGAGAGGAGGCTCCGCTCCTCGCCGCCGAACGGGTCCGCAATGAAGAGGTGCGCAGTCGCGTGGTTTGCGTTCTGCATCGGCCGGCCGGTGCGGGAAATCTTCTCGAGAGCGGACGCGAGCCCCTCGGGGTAGCGTGTGAGGAGGGCACCCGAGGCATCGGCGAGGTACTCACGCTTCCGTGAGATGGCGAGCTGGATGAGCTGTGCCGCAATCGGTACGAGGATGATGCCGACAATCCCGAGAACGAGAAAGACGGGGCTCTTGTTGCGGTCGCCTCCCCCGTGCATGAGCGCACGCATGAAAAAGTCGGCGAGCATCGCGACGAAACCGGCGAGTACGACGGCGACGGTCATGACGAGCATGTCACGGTTGCCGATGTGCGAAAGCTCGTGCGCGACAACACCCTCAAGCTCGCTCCGATCGAGGAGTGCGAGGAGCCCGGTCGTCACCGCGACGACGGCGTGCTCCGGGTCGCGTCCGGTCGCAAAAGCATTCGGAGACGGGTCGTCGACGACGTAGATCTTCGGCATCGGAAGGCCCGCGGTGATGGCGAGATTCTCAACCACATTCCACAGGTCGGGAAACTCCCCGCGCGTCACGGGCCGCGCGCGGGTCATCGAGAGGACGAGCTTGTCCGAATACCAGTAGCTCCCCACGTTCATGAGGAGGGCGAAGATGAACGCGCCGTAGAGGATGACGGGGTTGCCGAGGTACCACGACACCGCGTAGCCGATGGCGATGACGAGCACGAGGAAGAACGCCATGAGAAACCACGTCTTCCGGATGTTCTCGCCCTGGTGTGTATATAAGGTTGCCACGGTTACTAGTTGTTAGTTTGAAGTTGTTAGTTATAGAAAGCTATTCTCTTGATTTTGTAGTATGCCCCTTCTTCGAAAAGTGGGCAATGAGACCATTGATCATTTTCCGGATTTCCTCTAATGAAGCACGAATCGGATTGTAATCCTTATCAGAAATCATTTTCAGACGATGAGAGATTATTAATTGAGTCTCTAGTTCAGAACTTGAACCGTAAGCAATTCTGAGAAAATGTATGAATTCTCGATTTGTCTTTCTCCCATGACCCTCCGCAATGTTAGAAGGTATAGAAATAGCACAACGTCGAATCTGATCAACAAGATTGAATTTCTCATCGGGTGGAAATCTCTTCGTAGTCCTGTAGATAGTTTCAACCAAGTCGATGCTTTTCTGCCATGCGACAAGTTTTGTGAACTCACTCATAACTCTGAACTAAAAACTTCAAACTAATCACCAGCTTCCACCACCGCCTCCCCCTCCCCCGCCACCCGAGGAACCGCCGCCGGACGAGGCGCTCCCCGACGCCGAGGTCGCCGCGAACGCCGTCGAGAACGCACCGAGACTCTGCGTGAGCGACCCGGCGTTGAATGAAGCGACGCCTGAACCGCCGTCGTACCAGTCGGGATTCGGGATGGTGATGTGCTCAAAGGTCTTCGCCCACTGCTTTTCAACACCAAACGCAATTGCGTACGGGAGGTACTCCATGAACTGCTCTGCGTTCCGCTCCGGCGCGTTATGGAAGATGAAGCGGTCCTTGTCGGTCACCGAGAGATAGTCCTTGAACCCCTTCAGGTGGTCGAGTGCTTCGTACCCCTTCGTCGTCCGGCGTCCTCCGGAGAGTACGGCGCCGAGGATAATGAGGAGGACGAGGAGGAGTACAAATACCGTCGACGATACGTACCACGCGAGCGCGAGTGCGACGGCAATCGGCACTCCGCGCGGTCCCCAGAGTGACGCGAAGTCAAACCCGATGTAGAAACCCTGCGCGCGGAGATCGTCCCGAAGCTTCGACTTCAAGTTCTGAAGAATGAGGCCGTTTTCTCTCGCCTTTCCGTAGTTTCCCTTCAAATCTCTGAGTGTCACTTTCTTTCCCGGGAGCATTTCTCCGAGACCGAAGAGCAGATTGAGGAGTCCCCATTCGAAAGCGCCATTTAAATCTTCAGCTGATTTCACGAGCGTAATCTCGTAGTCGTCGACCTCAAAGAAGAAGAGGACCTTTGTTTCAATCTTCCGAATCTTCAGGTAACCCCGCTCCGCAAGGTACACGATGCCTGCGGTGATGTCTCGGGGGTCGAGTCGCTTATCGAAGAGGAGTCCCGCGTACATGGGCTTCACCCCTGGATACGGCTCGTACTGGGGGATGATGGGCGCATCGGTCTTGTACTTCGTCCGATACCGGTAGAGCGAGACGGCGGCGGCGAGCGCACCTCCGATGAGGAGCACTCCCCAGAGGAAGAAGGCCTTATACCGCTCGCGGACATCGTGGGCAACCGCGGTTCGGTTTACCGCCTGTGCGATGGTGAGGCCGTGCCGCGGCGGAAACATGCCTCCCGAGAACGTCACGATGCCGTTCTCTTCTGACATCCGCTCGCACGAGTTCGCCTCCCCCTCGTTGCCTCGGTAGCAGGCGCGCTCGCGGAGGAGGATGCCGTCGGGCGACGACACGCGCGCCTCGATGTACTTTATCGGAACATCCCACCCGCTCCCCGTGACGTTCCAGTAGAGCTCCGCTCCGCCGTTCTCTTCGTACGAGAGACCGCCACCCACCGTGTACACTATTTCGTACGTATGCGTCCCGGTGATGGTTGCGTTCGGGTCGCCAATCTTGAGGTTGATTTCCCCTCCCGAGTCATTTCTTTCAAAGGGAACGTCCTCACCGTCCAGAGAAACCGATTCGACGTCGATGTCGATGTAACGCTCCCTGAGTAAGGACGACACCGGATCCTGGTGGAGCGTCGGAATGAACCGGAAAATGCCGTGCTTCTCACCGGAGAACGTGTAGGTAATCTCTTCGCTCACCGTGAACGTCGCGTCTTTCCGGACCTCTATGTCGGCAACGAACGACTCAATGATTTCAGCCCGTGCGGAATGGGGAATGAGAAATAATGCACAGAGGAGAGCCGCCGCAGAGAAGACGGTGCGAAACCCCACCCCAAACGTACGTGGTGCGTGCATGGCCGGTGCAGTGAACTCCTAATCGTCGAATCCTTTGCCCTGGTCGGTCGAGCTGTAGTCGGTGTCTGAGGACCACGCGAGGTAGTACATGTGCTCGTATCCTCCCTTCTCCTCGAGACTCTGCTCAACTGCGGTCTGAAGTTCTTCATTAGAAATACCGTACTCTTTCTTCACCGCATCAACCGTAATCATGAGGTCGGCGAGCTCCTTGAGGAGACCTTCCCTTCCCGAGTGGTTCGAGACACCGCTCGCCTCCTCGAACACCTTGCGGATGATTTCGCGCTTGTACTCGTCGTGGTCGACTTCGCGCACCTCGCACTCGAAGCCCTTCGACGCGATGATGTCGGGGACCTTGTCCCTGCAGAGCTTGTTATAATAGATTTTCTCCATACTTACTTGAAGCTTACCGGGACCGGATTCTTTGCGGCCGCCTCGTCCTCACCGAGCTCGAAGTACGCCTCCTCCCTGAAATTGAAGAGCTTCCCGATGATGTTCGAGGGGAATGACTGGAGGCCGATGGCGAGGTCGCGGACGTTGCCATTGTAGAAGCGGCGTGCCGCCTGAATCTTATTCTCAGTGTCGGAGAGCTCGCGCTGGAGCTCGAGGAAGTTCGTGTTTGCCTTGAGATCTGGATACGCCTCAGCGACAGCGAGGAGCTTGCCGAGTGCCTGCGTGAGACCGGTTTCTGCACCCGCCATTGCCGCGAGTGCCTCGGGTGTGAGGTTGCCCGGATCAACGTGCACCTTCGTCGCTTCAGCGCGTGCATTGGTGACCGCATCGAACGTTCCCTGCTCGTGTGCGGCGTATCCCTTCACCGTCTCAACGAGATTCGGAATGAGGTCGTACCGGCGCTTGAGCTGAACGTCGATGTCCGCCCAGGCCTCCTTCGTGCGCTGGACGAGTTTTACGAACGTGTTGTACGCGTAGATTGCCCAAAGGACAATGACCGCGAGAACTCCGAGGATAATATATGTAGGTGTCATGTGTGTAAAAAAATGAAGCTACGGACTGGTAATTCCTTGGCTTAAAGTATACCACCCCGGGAGGGGAAGAAAAGGCAAACCGGCGCGCCCAAGGGCGCGCCGGTTTCACCATCTCTCAATCCTCCTAGTACCCCATTCCGGACATATCCGGCATTGCTGGCGCGGCCGGCTTCTCCGGCTCGGGGGCGTCAGCGACCGCAACTTCCGACGTGAGGAGAATCCCCACCGCCGAAACCGCGTGCTGGACGCCGGCGCGCTCGACCTTCACCGGATCGATGATGCCGGCCTTGATCATGTCGTCCTCGTACGCAGCATCTTTTGCGTTGTAGCCGAAGTTGCCTCCCTTCTCCTTGACCTTCTGAACCACGACTGCACCATCATCTTTGCCGACGTTGTTCGCGAGCTGCTTCAGGGGCTCCTCCATTGCCTTCAAAACAATGCGGTACCCGATGAGCTCATCCCGGTCAAGCTCCTTGTCCACCTTTCCTTCGACGAGCGCAGCGGCCCGAACGAGCGATGTTCCGCCGCCGGGAACGATGCCCTCCTCGATTGCCGCCTTCGTCGCATTGACTGCGTCTTCAATCTTGAGCTTGAGGTACTTCATCTCGGTCTCGGTCGCGGCACCGACGCGGAGGACGGCAACCCCGCCCGAGAGCTTTGCAATGCGCTCCTCAAGCTTCTCCCTGTCGAACTTCGAGTCAGTCTGCGCGAGCTGTGCGCGGAGTGCATCAACGCGCGCCGTGATATCTTCTTTCTTTCCTGCCCCGCCGACGATGACTGTCTTATCCTTCGTTGCGACGACGCGATCTGCCTTCCCCAGGTGCGTGAGATCTGCGTTCTCGAGCTTGAGGCCGACTTCTTCAGAAACAACCTGACCGCCGGTCATAACCGCAATGTCCTGGAGCATTTCTTTCTTCCGGTCGCCGTAGCCCGGGGCTTTCACCGCAAGAACGGAGAACCCGCCACGGAGCTTGTTGACCACAAAGGTCGCGAGTGCCTCCCCCTCGACATCGTCAGCGATGATGACGAGCTCCTTCTTTCCCGACTGCGCAACTTTCTCGAGGAGCGGGAGAATCTGCTGTGCGGAGCTCACCTTCGCATCCGTGATGAACACGATAGCGTTCTTGTGCTCCGCTTCCATGCGCTCCGCGTTCGTCACCATGTACGGTGAGACGTATCCGCGGTCAAACTCCATACCTTCGGTAAACTCAGTCTCAATACCGAATGACTGCGACTCTTCGACGGTGACGACGCCGTCCTTCCCCACCTTCTCAATAGTCTCTGCAATCTTCGCGCCGATTTCCTCGTTCTCCGCCGAGATGGTCGCAACCTGCTTCACCTCCTCGGTCGTCGAAATTTTTACCGCAATCTCCTCGAGCGCCTTCACAATATCGGCCGCCGCATGCTCCATGCCCGCGCGCACCGCCATTGAATTCACGCCCATCGTCGTGTGCTTGAGACCCTCGGTGAGGAGTGCCTGCGTGAGGATGGTGGCGGTCGTCGTGCCGTCGCCGGCGAGCTCATTTGTCTTCGTCGCCACCTCCTTCACGATTTCTGCGCCCATGTTCTCAAACTTGTCCTTGAGCGTAATGTCCTTTGCAATCGACACACCGTCATTCGTGATGGTCGGACCGCCGTACCCCTTATCGAGGATGACGTTCCTGCCCCGGGGGCCGAGCGTAATCTTCACCGCATTCGCGACGGTATCGACGCCCTTCTTCACCCGCTTCTTCACCTCTTCGCCGTAGATTACTTCCTTTGCCACGTTAGTTTTTCTTACTGACTGTGCTGGTAATTTCGGGACGGTTACTCGATAACCGCGAGGATGCTCGAGCTCGAGACAATGAAGAGCTCCTCTCCCCCAACCTTCACCTCATCGTAGCCGTACTTGGAAAACACGATGCGGTCACCGACTTTCACGTCCATGGGAATCCGCTTTTCGCCATCCTCGTCCCAGCGTCCTGCACCGACGGCGACGACAACGCCCTGTTCGGGCTTCTCCTTGTTCACCGTGTCAGGGATAATAATACCTGACGCTGATTTCGTGCCGGTCTCCTCATCGGTAAGCCGCCGCACAACCACGCGGTCCTGGAGCGGCTTCACGACTGACCCTTCGCCAATCTTTGAAGTCATATCTCAAATATTGTTACCCTTATGTTGCTGTTAAATGCGGGGCCCATTATACGAGCGGGTTTGGGCCCTGTCCAGACTTTTCCCGAAACCGTCTCAATCCGCTGGAACCCGGGAGCAGTGCGGAAAGATACGCGGCGCACGCTTTCCATTTTTTCCGCCCTGTGCTAGTATGCTCTCGACATGGAAATCGTCCGTACCATTCTTCCGTACGCGCAGATCATCCTCTCCATCCTCCTCACCGCGGCAATCCTCCTTCAACAGCGTGGATCGTCGATGGGCGGAGCATTCGGCGGGGACAACTTCAGCGCGGCGTACCACAAGCGGCGAGGAGCAGAGCTCTTCCTCTACCGTTTCTCTGTCGTACTTGCCATTCTCTTCGTGGCATCTACCTTCTTGAGCCTCATGGTGTAGCCGTCTCGTACGCTCACTCTGCACATCCTGGATTCGCACGCCCTTTTCATGTTTCTCGCACGGTGCCGTACGGCCGCCGGCCGCACCGCACCCATTACCTAGCTCACGCCCCAGACTCCACTACTCATGGAATCCACCGAACAACCACGCTCACCGCAGAGGAAGCTCCTCGACCGGATTTTCCTCAGGTTCCACACCCTCCGGCCGAGCGACGGACTACTCCTTAAGGGAGCCCTGCTCGCCGCGCTCGTCTTCCTCACCCTCGCCGTTATCGGCACGAGCACGGATACCTCCGTAGTCGTTCCGGCGCCCGGCGGAACATTCGCCGAGGGAATCGTCGGAACTCCGCGGTTTGCAAACCCTGTCCTCGCGGTGACGCGCGCCGACCGAGACCTCACCGCACTCATCTACGACGGACTCATGCGGCTCGGACGGGACGGCGCTCTCGTTCCGAATGTCGCCGAGAGCGTGACGGTGTCCGACGACGGGCTCACGTACAACGTCATCCTCCGGAGAGACGTCGCCTTTCACGACGGAACCCCGCTCACTGCACGAGACGTTGCGTTCACCGTCACCCGCATCCAGGACCCGCTCCTCGCGAGTCCGCTCCGGGCAAACTTTGACGGGATGGCCGTCGAGGTCGTCGGGGACCACGAGCTCAACTTTGTTCTCCCTGTGGCGTACGCACCCTTCCTCGAGAACCTCACCTTCGGCATCCTTCCCGAGCATATCTGGAAAGACGCCGGCTCAGAGGAGTTCCCCTTCAGTCAGTACAACAGCGAGCCGGTCGGAACCGGGCCATACCGGGTCGAGCGGATTGTGCGCAATGCGTCGGGAATCCCGGAGACGTACTTCCTCAGGAAAAACGATGCCTACCACGTCCACGAACCGAGAATCGAGACCGTCGAACTCCGCTTCTACCCCACCGAGGACCGCCTCCTCCAGGCGTTCAAGAAAGGCGTAATCGAGAGCGTTGTCGGCGTCGATGCGGCCCGGATTCCGGAGTACGGTCTCTCTGAAGAGACACACCACATCGAGCGCATTCCGCTCCCCCGGACGTTCGCCATCTTCATAAACCAGAACAAGTCTCCCGCGCTCCGGGATGCCGCCGCGCGGCAGGCGCTGAGCGCCGCCGTCGACCGGGAGACGCTCATCGCTGAGGTGCTCGGTGGCTACGGAAACCCGATCGTCTCCCCGGTCCCGAAGGGATTCGCGAATGGTGGAGAGACGGCTGTGGAACCCGGAGATCTCGAACGCGCACGCGACATCCTCAAGGCGGCCGGGTGGAAAATGAACACGGAGACTGGTATCTGGGAGAAGGAGATCGACAAGACGACTGTTCCCCTCTCCTTCAGCATCTCGACGGCGAACATGCGCGGGCTCGAGGCGACCGCGACGTTCCTCGAGCGGACGTGGCGCCAGCTCGGTGCAGAGGTCTCGGTGAAGCAGTTCGAGCAGTCGGACTTCACCCAGTCGGTCGTCCGGCCGCGCGACTACGAGGCGCTCCTCTTCGGAACCCAGCTCGAACGGTCGCTCGACTTCTACTCGTTCTGGCACTCCTCACAGCGAAACGACCCTGGTCTCAACATCGCGCTCTACACGAACATCACGACCGACTCAATTCTCGCGGAGATGCGGCGGGGTGTGCACGGGGAGGGGCGAGACGCCGCAATCGCAAAATTTGTGAGCGAAATCGAGAAAGAGACCCCGGCCATTTTCCTCTACTCGCCCGAGCTCCTTTACATATTCCCGAACCGCGTCACCGGAGCAACCTTTTCCGGCGTCGGGGAACCGCACGAACGCTTCTCGAACATCCACGAGTGGTTCATCGAGACGGAGCTCGTGTGGCCGATTTTCACGGAATCGTAATTTGAAACCTATTAGAAAAAATACAACGTAACACACAACATACCGTATGGAACAACAGTCATCACAGTTTAGGAGGGGCCGGAGAACGGCAAGCTTTTCACCGCGTTCACGCGGGCGCATTCGCGTACGCGGACCGCAGTCGGGCACCGGCACGAGTACCGGTACCACGTCAGCGCGAAACGCCGGATTCAGGCGGGATGGCGGGAACGACCGTCCGGCAAGCGGCAGGGACCGGAGGAATGTTCCGGCAGGCAGAGAGCAGGCGAAGTCCCGTCGCGGACCGCGCCGCGGCGGAAGCCGCGACCGCCGTCCGCCGAAGACCGCGCCTGTCCTTACTCACCGCGTTGCGCCTCTCGACCCCAAGGTGAAGCGGATACTCCCCCTCACCGATCCGGACACCGTCCGCATCGTGCCCCTGGGCGGCGTCGAGGAGGTCGGCAAGAACATGATTGCTGTTGAGACGAAAGATGACATCCTCATCTTCGACGCGGGCTTCCAGTTCGTGTCCTCGGAGGCAGATGCACCGGGCGTCAACTACATCCTTCCGAACACGACATACCTCGAAGAGAACAAGGAGAAAATCCGAGGACTCGTCATCACGCACGGCCACCTCGACCACATCGGCGGCATCCCCTTCCTCATCGAGCGCATCGGCAACCCGCCCATTTACACGCGGTACCTCACCTCTTTGATGATTCTGAAGCGCCAGGAGGAGTTCCCCCACCTCCCGAAAGTGAACATGAATGTGGTCGAGCTCGACCAACGGATTAAAATCGGCAGCACGTACGTGAAACCCTTCCCCGTCACACACTCGATCCCCGATTCAATGGGTATCTCCGTAGAGACGAAGCACGGCAATATTGTCATCTCGGGCGACCTCAAGCTCGAACACGATGGTACGGAACCTTCCGACAAGGAGAAGCGTGTCTGGGGCGGTATCGGCAAAGACAAGAACATCCTCTTCATCGGCGACTCGACAAACGCAGAGCGCGAGGGATTCTCGATTCCGGAGACACGCGTCCACACGAACATCGAGCAGATTATCCGGAACGTGAAGGGTCGGCTCATCGTCGGCACGTTCGCCTCGCAGTTCGAGCGCATGATCCGCATCATCACCATCTGCGAGCTCCTCGGAAAGAAGGTCGCGCTCGAGGGGCGCTCCATCAAGACGAACCTCGACATCGCAGAGCTCGCGGGGCTCATGAAGGTCGGCAAGGGGACGCTCATTCCCATCCAGGAAATCGATAACTACCCGTCTGACCGCATCGTCGTGCTCGCAACCGGCGCGCAGGGCGAGGAATTCGCCGCCCTCATGCGCATCGCGACCGGACGGCACAAATTCATCACCCTTAATGACCGCGACACCATCATGCTCTCCTCGTCGGTCATTCCGGGGAATGAACTCTCAGTCCAGAAGCTCAAGGACAACCTGTACCGCCGCGGCGTCCACATCATCCACTACCGGGCGTCCGACGTGCACTCGACCGGGCACGGCAACTCGGGAGAGCTCGTCTGGATCCGCTCGCAGGTGAATCCCCACTTCGTCATGCCCGCGTACGGGTACCACTCGATGATCCGCTGTCACGCGTACGCGAACATCGAAGCCGGTTTCCCGAAGGAGCGCATCATCCTCGCCGACAACGGCATGGTCATCGACATCAAGAACGGAACGGAACTCCACGTCCACAAGGAAAAGGTCCCTGCCGAAATCATGATGGTCGACGGCTTCACCGTCGGCACGAAGCAGGAGGTCGTCATCCGCGACCGCCAGTCGCTCGCCGAGGACGGCATGTTCGTCATCATTGCGACGGTGAACACAAAGACGGGCATGCTCCGGAAGTCTCCGGACATCATCTCGCGCGGATTCGTGTACCTCAGGGAGAACCAGCAGCTCCTCTCCGAGGCACGCGTCCTCATCAAGAAGACGATTGAGAAAAACACGGCAAAGTCGCACCCGATTGACCTCGATTTCGCAAAGGATGAAATCACCCAGGTGGTGTCTTCCTTCCTCATGCAGAAGACGAACAAGACGCCGATGGTTATACCTGTCCTTATCGGCATCTAGTCGGACAGCACATAGCTCCACAACCCCTCCGCGCCCTGAGCGCGGAGGGGTTGTGTGTATGAACCGGGTGAATTCTTTCCTCTCTCTAGTACACTAGAGGTATGCCAACACCAGTTACCGCAGAGTACCGACGCACGTCGCGCGCCGGAGATGGGTTTGATGCAGTCTACGGAGCACTCCTCCTCTTCTCGCTCCACTGGGCAGTCGTCCTCTACGTCAACTCGTCGTACCTCGAGCAGTTCGTTTCTTCAACCACAGTCGGCACTCTCTACATCGTGAGCGCAGTGCTCACCGTTCTCGCCTTCCTCTTTGCGACGCCGGTGCTCTCGCGGTTCGGAAACATCAGAACCATCAGCGTGATTTCTGCCCTCGAATTCATCGCGCTCATCGGTATGGCGTTCTCTGAGAACCCATATGCCGCGGTTCTCTTCTTCATCGTCCACCAGGCCGTCGTCCCGCTCTGCCTCTTCTCGCTCGACATCGTCATGGAGGAGCTCATTGGTGCAAAGGAAGGTACAACCGGCGAGAAACGCGGGCTCCTCCTCACCATTATGTCCCTCACCGGCGCTGTCGCGGCTCTCGGCATGGGCAAGCTCGTCGGCGCGGGTACGCCGAACTTCGAGCTCGTGTACCTCGCGAGCGCGCTTCTCCTCCTCCCGTTCTTCTACATTCTCTTCACCAAGCTCCGCGGGTTCCGCGACCCCGACTACCCGGCACTCCGGATCTTTGAGGGAGTCATCGCTTTCTGGAACGAGCGTGATGTCCGGAACGTGTTCTTCGCCCACTTCCTCCTCCAGCTCTTCTTCGCATGGATGGTCATCTACACTCCCCTCTACCTCGCAACCGTCATCGGCCTCAACTGGGAGGAAATCGGCATCGTACTCTTTGCAGGACTCATGGCGTACGTCTTCCTCGAGTACGTCATCGGCATCGTCGCGGATAAGTACATCGGGGAAAAGGAGATGATGGCGTTCGGGTTCGCCGTCATCGCCATCTCCACCTCATGGTTCGTTTTCCTCGGCGACTCCTCCATCATCGCGTGGATGATTGCAATGTTCATGACGCGCGTCGGCGCCTCATTCGTCGAGACGACGACCGAGAGCTACTTCTTCAAGCACACCGAGAGCAAGGATGCGAATGTCATCGGCCTCTTCCGCGTCACCCGACCCCTCTCGTACGTCATCGGCGCCTTCCTCGGCGCCGTCATGCTCAACCTCCTCGATTTTCACCTCCTCTTCGTCGTTCTCGGGCTCCTTATGGTTCCCGGACTCTTTTTTGCGATGGCCCTCAAAGACACCAAGTAGGCACCTCTGATTCATTTCGTCGTTGCCTCACTCACGTACTCCACGCGCTGTATAGGCATACAGCTTGGTCGTACGTTTCGCTCGCGCCTCGAACTGAATTCAGACGTGCCTACTTGGAACGCGCTCGGAAAATCAAGAACCTGGTAGTGTGTACACCCTATTCCTTTTTGCAATCATTTCTTCTCCGAGGAGCCGCTCAATCTGCTCATCGATGCGCTGTGGGTCAAACGGGAGTTTTGCGTGGAGGACCTTCCTCGTCTCTCCTCGCACCGTGAGCGCACGAATGATGGCCCCCCGAATCTGCCGGTCGGAGTTCTTAAACGTGCTCTGCTTCGTATAGTGTCGGCTCTGTATGTTCAGGTTCCCGACCGTACGCTTTAGGTGGGCACCGTAGTCCATGAGGGCGTAGTACCACTCCCGCGGATTCTCCCGGTCGAGCGTTCCTTCGATATATCGAATGATTTCTCTATCCTCCACATTATCCCGGTCGCTGAAGAAATGGTGTATGAAGACGGTCCGGATATTCGTCTCGATGAGGGGAA
>CAYRER010000021.1:0-14966 GCA_964423385.1 uncultured Candidatus Saccharibacteria bacterium
CTTCTCTGGATCTCGCGTGAGGTTCCCGTAGATCATTGCTTTGTTAAGGTACATGGTTTCGTAAGTTACGTGATAACTACTCCGCCTTCTTATCCTCTCCCTCTCCAGTAATCTTCTCGAGCGACTCGGTAAGCGCTTCTTCTGAGACCTCTGCCTTCTCCTCGGTCTCGGTCTGCACCTCGTGGAGCGTCTCCGCCTCGTTCACCACCTCGACCATCTTCACCTTCTTGCGGCTCTCGTGGAACTTGAACGGCTCTGCCGCCTCGGCCTTCGTGAGCTTGATGAGGAGGTGCCGGAGGATTGCCGGCATTGCGGAGAGTTCCGCCGCGAGCGCCTCGAGCTTCTCACTCTCGAGCGTGAAGCGGACCCACCCGAAGTACGCGCTTGTAAACTTGCGATTCTTCGCCTCGATTGACTTCACAATCGGGTACGCGAGCTCGATGCGCTCGGGCGCCTCTTCGCTCGTAATTGTTCCGACGTTCGAGATGTGCGCCTTAATAGCATCGAACGCCGCGGTCACTTCCCCTTCAGTAGCCGTTGGAAGTACGTGGAAGGCAAACTCGTAGTCGTTCCGCTCATCGGACGACACAGCCGCCTCGGCTGCTGGCATTGTTGCTTCTGTCATTGTGTTTCGGGCGCCGCCGTGAAGCGGAACCCGCTGACTTAACCTTAATAATGTGGGGTACACCGTACCATACAAGACAGACCCTTTCAACCCGTCCGCCAAGCAGGCCCTGCATGATAGAATAGGTGCCTATGGCAAAATTCCTCGAAACGCATACAACGCTCGCCGCCGGGCTCCTTGCGGGGCTCACCGTCGCCCTCCTCGGGGCATCCGTGTACGGATACCTGAACATCCGGAAGCTCACCGAAGCAAACACCACCCTTGCGGGGGAGCTTTCGAGAGCCCGAGCAACCATCGCTGAACAGGAGGCGAAAGTCGCCGAGTACGGAAAGACGCTCGGGGAAATCCAACAGGCGTACTCAGTGTCTGAAGAGAACGGCGTCGAACTCCTGAAACAGCTCACTGAGGAGAGGAATAGGAATGAGGAGTTTGAGGATCAGATTAAGGACGCAACCAGGGTCGTGAGCAAGCTCGACAAGCTCTCGAAGCTCGACCCGGAGCTTCTCATGAAGTACTCGAAGGTGTACTTCCTCAACGAGCACTTCGAACCCGGGCTCGTGAAAGAAATTCCCGCGGAGTTCCGGTCCAAGAAAAGTGAGCCGGAGTACATTGACGCGGAGGTGTACCCGCACCTTAAAGATCTGCTTGAGGACGCTAAGGAAGACGGCATCAACCTCCTCGTCGTCTCCGGGTACCGCTCATTCGATGAGCAGAGGGGACTCAAGAGCGCGTACACGGTGCAGTACGGGAGCGGCGCGAACACATTTTCGGCCGACCAGGGGTACTCCGAGCACCAGCTCGGCACGACCGTTGACTTCAGCACACAAGAGCTTAATGGGGGGCTCACGGGCTTTGAGAACACGGAAGCGTATGCCTGGCTCACGCGATACGCGTACAAGTATGGATTCATCCTCTCGTATCCCGAAAAGAACGGGTACTACATCTTTGAACCATGGCACTGGCGCTTTGTCGGTGAAGATCTCGCGGACGAGCTCCACGACAGCAACCGAAACTTCTACGACCTCGACCAGCGCGAGATTGATACGTACCTCATTAGTATCTTTGACTAGCAAAAAGCCGGCCCGTCTGGGGCCGGCTTTTTCAGAGAAGTCAGAGAGCGACTCCGAACATCCTCCGCGCATTCTCGAGGAGCGCCTCGCGCACCACCTCGACATCTCCACCTCGAATCTCCGCAATCCGCCGGTACACTTCGCGCACATGGAGCGGCTCGTTTCGAGTCCCCCGGAACGGCACCGGAGCGACGTACGGCGCGTCGGTCTCCGCCTGGAGCATTGCAACCGGCGCCTGCCGCACCACCTCGTCGTACTCCCCCGCGAACGTGATGACGCCGGTAAACGACGTCGTGTACCCCATATCCCAAAACTGCCGTGCAATCTCGTACGTCCCCGCAAAGAAGTGGACGTTCCCCAAAACCTTCGCGTGCGTCCGGAGAAGCGCGAGCGCGTCTTCGTATGCCGCCATACTCCCCTTCACATCGCGAATGTGGAGCATGAGGGGCTTCCCGAGCTCGTTTGCGAGCGCAATCTGCGCAAGGAACGCTTCCTCCTGCTTCGCCTTCGTCTCCTTATCAACCCTGAAATAGTCAAAACCGCACTCGCCGATGGCGACAACCTCTCCCCTCACCGCGAGCTCCCGGTAGAACGCCGGGTCGAACTCCTCCGGTGCTTCCCCGCCGTGGCCGGGGACGCCGCTCGCGCGTACGGGGTGGAGCCCCGCAGTCGCGAAGACGCCCGCCGCGTACTTCCCGGCAAGCTCCAGGGCACGCGCACTTGTCTCCCGGCACGTGCCGACATTTATGTGTGCAACACCCTCATCGAGCGTGTGCCGCTCCACATCGCTCCAGTCGCCATCGAATGCCTCGAGGTTCACGTGCGTGTGTATGTCAATGTATTTAAACGCCATACGCTTTCATTCTCGCCTCGCGGATGAGCTCGTCCATGAGTGTCATGACCTCCGGAAACTCCGTTCCGTAGCTCGCCTCCGCGGCGCGCACCATCTGCTGGTAGTTATTCCACATCGTCTCGGCGTCCATGCCCCGCGACTTAAAGTACGCGCCGTGGTTGAGGATGTGCGTCACCTTCGACATGAGCTTGTCAGCTGTCTTCACAAACCGCGCCTCGCGCGTGTCGAGCCGCTCGTACCGTTCGATGGTCTCCGGGAGCCACGGGTACACCACCTCGAATTCCTGCCTGATGCGGACCATCGCGTCGTGCTCGCGCGCGTCCTTCTCCTTCTTCTCCGCCTCGCTGATGCCGAAGCTGTCGGTGTCCATCGCGTACGCTTCGACGAGGTCGTGGACGATGGCGAATTGCGCGACGAGCCCGAGGTCGAGAGTGTCCGGGTAGAGCTTCTTGGCGAGCGCACACGCAACGACCGAAAGCATGACCGTGTGGTCGGTATCCGACTCGGGCGTCTCGCCGTCCTCGTGGCGCGTCACCCGGTTCACCTTCGCAAACGCGAGCACGAGTTTCCCGATATCCACGAGTCCCTGGGCGTTTTCAGTCATGGTCCAAAAAGCATACCACATCCGCCTTATTCCAGTTAACCGGAATAGTTGCTAGAATTGCAGTATGGTTAATGTAAATCGACACCCCCTCTCATCAAACGAACTCACACTCCTGTTTCAGGAATTTGATCAGATTATTTCCAAATTTGACCGAGAATCGACAACCCAATTCCTCGATGAACTTCTCGGAAAGGAGGAGCGACTCATCCTTGCAAAACGACTTGCAGCAATAGTGCTCCTGCACGAAGGGTGCTCCGAATACAAGACGGCACAAGTTCTTAAACTAAGCCCGACAACTACAGGAATTATCGCTTCGAAACTACAATCAGGCACCTACAACCATGTCATAAAGCTACTCACACAGAAAAAGAAGACGTACTCGCAGTTGCTTGATGCTATTGATTCTGTTCTGCACCTTGGGGGACTCCTCCCGCACCGTCAGGGACTTGATCGGTATCGTTAGCACTTCACCACTATTCCGGTTAACCGGAATAGTGGCTTCCTTGAGAAGGAGTTTTTAATGAGTCTCCCTTTCTCACGCTGATTCTTTGCCGTCGAAGTAATCTATGCTCTCGAGGTAGAGCCCTGTCTCGAAGCCCCCCTTCTTCTCCTTCTTCGCATCGCGGATTCTGAGGACCTCGTCGAGCTTAATGTCATTGTGGTAGAGGATGGCATCAATGACCTCGATGACGTCCGCAATCTCCTCCTTGAGGTGCTCTCTGTCTTTCCCATACGCCTCGAATACCTCCTGTGCCTCCTCGAGGAGCTTGTTCTTCAGCTCCTCGAGCGTTTCCTCGCGGGAGAGGTGGCGCACGCTGTAGTCAGACGCGCTGATTTTATTCTCAACATCGTGCTTGTAGATGTCGAGCATCTTGTCCCGCACGAGTTTGTTGTAGATTTTCTTCATGTACGAGTATTCTTGCCTATCCACCACGCCTTAACAAAAGGTATCGACCATGTAGAAAATAAATATCCTAGAAAAGGAATGAGGGCATTTTGAAGTGGTTTTTCGTTTCCAATCTGTATAAGCCATGCCGATGCCACCAGATATGTCAGAAGAGCTACTATTGTCCGTCGGGTGATACTAACCTCCCAAGCTTTATCAAGCTCAACCCGTCGATTTCTTTCCTGTATTTCTCTTATTTCTTCACTCATATCAGCCGAGGCGCGGGAAGAGGTTCTCCGGTTTCTTGTTTTCGCGGATTGCAGAGAGGATTCTTTCAGAGGTCTCGGGCATGAAGGGGGCGAGCTTCCCGGCAATAACGTAGAGACGTGTGAGGAGGTGCTCAACATCCTTCTTCGCACCGACCTCGTCTACCTTAATCTTCTTGAACGGCTCCTCGCGCTGAATGTACCCGTCGAGCTCCTGAATCTCATTCCAGACAGCGTCGAGTGCTTCGTTTATCTTGTATCCATCAAGCTCGGTGCCGTCGAAGAAACGCTCCGGGGACGCGCCCGGGTGTCGGACTCCGTAGCTCTCTGACATCTTTAGGATACGTGAGGTGAGATTTCCGAGACCGTTCACCAGGTGCGCGCCATACCACTCGTCGAGGCGCTCCCAGGTGATATCAGTATCCTCAAACGGATGGACGTGCCGGAGGAGGAGATACCGGGTCGCCTCGGTGCCGTACTTGTCGAGCAAATCGAAGGGGCTGATGACGTTCCCGATGGTCTTCGACATCTTCTGCCCGCCCGAGATGATGAACCCATGGTAGACAATTCTGTCGGTCCCCGTGATGCCGGCGCTTTTCAGCATCGCCTGCCAGATGAGCGACTGAAACCGGACCTGGTCCTTCCCGGCAAGCTGGAGCGTCTCACCCTCAACCCAGAACTTCTGAAACTTCCCCTCCCCGTCCTCGGGCCAGCCGAGAGTCGAGATGTAGTTGGTGAGCGCGTCAAACCACACGTACATAACGTGTGTGTCATCGCCGGGAACCGGAATGCCCCAGTCGAGGCGGGTCTTCTCCCGTGAGATGCTCAAATCTTCGAGGCCAGACTCCACGAACGCGAGGAGTTCTTTCCGCCTCCAGTCTGGAAGCGTCCGCATCTCATCCGTGAGGTACTCACGGAGGAAATCCTGGTACTTGGAGAGTCTGAAGAAGTAGTTCTCCTCCTCAATGTGCTCCGGTTCCGTGAGGTGGTCTGGACACTTCCCGTCGACGAGGTCCGACTCCTTCTTGAATGCCTCGCACCCGACACAGTAGAGGCCGCTGTACCGCTTCTTGTAGATGTCTCCCTGTGCGTCGCACCTCCGCCACATCTCCTGTGCCGCCCTCTGGTGACGCTCGTCGGTCGTGCGGATGAACGCGTCGTATGAAAGGTTGAGCCGCTGAAGTGACTCCTTGAACCGTGCGGCGAAGTGGTCGACGTATTCCTGCCGCCCCTGCCCTTTTTCGTCCGCCTTATTCGCAATCTTCTGTCCGTGCTCGTCGGTGCCGGTGTTGAAGAACACCTCGTGCCCCATGAGGCGGTAGTACCGGGCGAGCGCATCCGCCTGTACGAACTCAAGCGCATGACCGATGTGCGGGTCGGCGTTTACGTACGGAAGCGTCGTTGTGATGTATTTGTTCGCCACAGACTGTTACTTAGAGAGGTATGCCTCGAGCTCACCCACGTGCACGCGCTCCTGCTCGCCCGTGTCGCGATGCCGGATCGTCACGGTATCCTTCGTCTCGCCCTCCAAGGTCTCGAAGTCGACGACGATGCAGTACGGCGTACCGATTTCATCCTGCCTCCGGTAGCGCTTACCGATGTTGCCGTTGTCGTCCCACGCGATGTTGCCGAACGCCTTCTTGAGGGAGACGAACACGCCACGCGCTTTCTCCACGAGCTCCGGCTTGTTCTTCAAAAGCGGAGAGACCGCTGCGCGGTATGGGGCGATGTCTCTGTGGAAACGGAGCACGACACGCGTATCGCCGTTCATCTCATCCTCATCGTACGCATCAGAGAGTACTGCGAGAACCGTACGGTCAACACCCACCGACGCCTCGATTACATTCGGGATGTACCGCTCCTTTGTTTCATCATCATAGAATGAAAGATCGACTCCCGAGTGTTTCTGGTGCTGTGTGAGGTCGTAGTCTCCTCTATGGTGCACTCCCTCGAGCTCAGCCCACCCAAACGGATAGTTGTACTCGATATCCCACGCATCCTTTGCGTAGAACACAAGGTTCTCGTGTCGCTTAAAATGGAGGTTCTCTGGCTTAATTCCAATCGTCGCATAGTATGCCATCCGCTCGTTCTTCCACTCCTCGTACGCTGTCGCTGCATCCTTCGGTGCGACGAAGTACTGCATCTCCATTTGCTCAAACTCGCGCTTACGAAACAGGAACTGGCGCGGACTGATTTCGTTCCGGAAGGCCTTACCTACCTGCGCAAGCCCGAATGGCACGCGGTACATACCCGTGTCGAGCACGTTCTTGTAGTTGATGTATATCCCCTGTGCCGTTTCGGCACGGAGGTAAATGTCAGCATCCTCATCAGTCAGTTTGCCGAGCGTCGAGGTTGCCATTAAATTCTTTTGCACCACCTGACCAAACTTCTTCTTGCCACAGACCGGGCACGTCACCCTGTCTCGCGCGCCATCAAAGAGCTCATTAAGCTTCACCTCCGACATCTTTTCGTCTGCAGCAACCCCGACACCTTCAAGAAGGTGGTCAGCGCGGAGCTTGCTATGACACTCGAGACAGACAACGAGCGGATCATTGAAACCAGACACGTGCCCGCTTGCCTCCCACACCTCCGGTGCGGTGAAGATGCTCGTATCAATCTGCGCAATATTTGGGTGCATAGTCATCGCGCGAAGCCACGCGTCCACAACATGCTGTCGGAGCAGTGTGCCGAGGGGTCCCCAATCGTACGTACCGGCGAAACCGCCATAAATTTCAGAGCCCGGAAACACAAATCCTCGGCGCTTGCACAGCGACACGATTTTCTCCATCTTTTCTGCTGAATGTTCCACGGAATCAGGGCTTAGAAACGGCTAAATACACCTACCAATATATAGACATCCGACGACAAGGGCAACCGTCTACCGGGCGCGCACCCGGCCGTCTCCATCGCTCACGTCTCCCTCGTTTTCGAGCTTCGTCGTGAGCGCCGGGTGCTCCGCGCGGACGACCGTGCCGGTGAAGCGGTCGGTTGCCTTGAAGCGCTGGATTTCGAGGAGCGTCGGCACCGCACCAACCTGCGAGAGCGAGGGGAGAAACGCTACCTGCATGGAGACCTCGCGGGTCGTCTTCGCCTTGACGTCACCGATAACCCACCGGATGGTACGTGTCGAGGCGTTGTACGTCACCTTGTCCCCATCGGTAACGAGGTCGAGCCACTTCACGTACTGCGGGAGGACGGCGGTCACCTCGGCGCCCGTCACGTCGTTTGCTCCGGTCGTGAGCATGAGCGTGTACGTGTACTGTGTCACCTGCTCCGCGACGGGCGGAATCGGTCCCGTATTCGTGAACGGGCCGCTCCCGTAGCGCACGAACGCGTCGAGCGTGTGGATGCTCTCAATCCTGATGGTCCGCTCAGCGATGCCGATGAGCTCGTCTGTCGCGCGTTCTTCGAAGACGCGCGCACCGCTCACGCTCACCGTAAGCTTTATCTCGGGTGCCCGGCCGACCGTCTGCTTCGGCTTCACGGTAAACCGGAGACTCTCGCCCGTGCCGGGGAGAATCTCGCGGAGTGCTTCGGTGCCGGCGGCATCCCAGCGGATGGTGTTTGTGGTCGAATCGTAGAACCCGTCCTCAGAGACAACGTTGAACTCATTGAGCGCGTTCCCGGAGAGCGTAACGAGCACTTCCCCGTCGTAGACAGCAGTATCGAGGACGTTCTTGAACTGCACCTCAACCGCGACGTCTTCCGTCGGAGCGACAATGACCGTGTTTGATGTTTCGCCGTTCACCGAGACACCGACATCGAAGAACGATTTCTCAATGACAACCTCTGTGTCTGTCCGCGCGAGCATCGATGCGAGCGTATTCTGGTCTGCCCCGCTTGCGACGCCGGCGGTTGCAGAAAACGGACGGACGTCATTCTCATACCCGGTTGCGAGCCCCCGGATGACGATGGTCTTCTTCTCGCCGGGCTTGAGTGCGGGAAACTTCCACGTGTCCTCGCCCGAAACAGTGTCCGGGTTTGCGTCGGTGAAGTCGAACCCTTCGGGGTACGCAAGCTTCACGAGTATGTCCGAGAGCTGTGCTGGTGAATTCGACTGTACCGTGAGTGTGAGTGTGAGTTCCTGTCCGGAAGCGATAGATTTCACCGTGTCGAATGTGAGGACGATGGGCGAGGTGCTCACCTTGAAACGGAGCGGGGTCGCCTCCTTGTGAAAGGTCGCATTTGAGCCCTCGATGCGGTAGTCAATAGAGACCCTGATTTCCTTTTCTTCGTTCTCCTCCCCGAACATCCGCGCCCGGAACGGGACGTTCACGAGCTCGCCTGTTCCGATGGTGTCGAGTGACTCTCGGACGACCGAGAGCTCCTTGCTCACGTCAGTTGCACTGTGGGTACCGTCCGGGTACTCGACGATGAGAGTCGCAGACTGGATAGGAACGGTATTCTGATTTGCGACAGAGACCTGGAACGAAAATTCCTCTCCTCCGCCCACCGAAAGCGGTCCTGAGACGGAAAGCGAAATGTTGTCGCCCGAGATGGTGTTCCCGCCGGAAAACATGAAGAAACTTGAGACGGCAAGCGCGGCAACAAAGAAGAGCCCTCCGATGATGAGGAATCGCCTTCGCCACCTGCTCCGCGTCTTCCCCGTAGCCATAGTATCAGCGTATTGTACCGCACTGACTGCCGGCTCTGCGGGAGCTGGCGCCGTGAGCTCGGGGGCCACCGGCGCCTCCTGGTGCGGGAGCGGCCGGCGGATGTCTCTCGACACCACGTCCCCGCGTGAGTAGAGCCGGTCGCGGAGCTCGCGAATGCGCTCGCTCTCGGAAAGACCGCTCCGCTCCTGCGATTCTCTGGCATCTCCGGGCTGTGAACCTGCCTCGTTTGGCTTACGAGAGCCGTCTGTCATATTCTAGGAGTATAGCATAGGCGTCAGAGGTGGCTCTCGGTGAGTGCACGCTGGTTTGCCCGACGGCACGCTTCCTCCGCCTCTCTGTCTAATTCGGCGACTGCCCGGTGCGGGAACACACCGCCGATGAGGTGTTCGTACCGTTTGTCCGGAGATACGTACCCAAGTGTATGGAGTGTGCGGAGCGTGAGGACACTCTCGAGCACGCGGGGTTCATGGTCTCCTGACGTTTTCACCGCCTCAGTGACATCATCAAAAATCTCGGGGTGCGGGACCTCGCCGCGGAGCACCCGGCGGAGGAGGAGAACGATGTTTCGGAGAAACGATCGTGCTGCGCGTGTCTCGGCGAGCGCATAGAAGTTTGCAATCGGCTCCGCCCCGGTTACCCGCCACCCGCCCTTCCCGCGCACGAGGGTCACCCGCGCGTAAGAAAACTCCTGGAGCGCATACCGGTGCTTCGACTCCTCTCTCCGCACGCTCTTCGCACTCGCATAGAGCATCCCCGCCTCACGGGTGAAGAGGAGGAACGACCGGTCGGCGGTATTCGTGTCTTCTCCCCCGCAGACAATCGCCTCGGTGATGTACGTCGTGTATGACATGCCTAAACTTTCACAATACTGAATCGAAGCGTCCCATCATCAACCTTCACTTCGTGTGCTGTCTCTCCTACCATGATTTCAGTCGCTCCGACAATATTCTCGAGCTCCTTCTCAAAACCGATGATGCTGTCACGCGTCTTGCCGTCGAGTGCGAGACTGATGCGGTCCGAGGGGTTGAGCCCGGCCTCCTTGCGCGCGTCCTGCACGGCGCGGATGAGCTCGCGGACGAGCCCCTCTTTGCGGAGCGCGGGGGTGATGTTCGTGTCGAGAAGCACCTCATCGGCAATAGATCCGTCAAAGCGCACTTTCTTCACGTTGAGCTCGTCGAGAATGAGCGGAATGAATTCGCTCCCCACTTCCCCGGCTCCCCCCCGCACCGTGAGCGCCGCGAGCGGCTGGCGAACCTTAATATTCGCTTTTGCGCGGGCTTCGAGCGCCTTCGTGACAATATCGCGAGTACGCTCCATCGCTGTGAGGAGTTCCCCGTCAACGGCACCCGCCTCCGGCCAGTCGGCGAGGTGGACGCTCTCTGCGTCACCATCCTCACACACCCGCCTCCAGAGGTACTCTGCGTAGAACGGCATGACTGGTGCCATGAGGAGTGCGAGCGTACGGAGCGTGTGGCGGAGCGTTGCGAGCGCCTGCTCCCTGTCTTCCCCGCTGTCAGCTTTGAGCCGTTCACGTGAACGGCGGAGGTACCACACAGAGAGGTCGTCAATGAGCGGTTCGAGGGGTCGCGTCGCACGGTCGAGCTCGTAGTTCTCGTAACCGTCGGTGACAGCACCTGCTGTTTCAGCAACACGCGAGAGGAGCCATCGGTCAAGCACGTGCTTCGACTTTGTGCCGGGTGGAATTGCCGAATCTGCATACATCTCGTACATAGCGAGCACGTTGTGGAGCCGGCCGAGATTCTTCCGCTGCTGCTCAAGAATTTCCTTCTCGGAGACACGCAAATCCTCACTCCGCACGATGGGCGATGAGAGGAGGTAGTACCGGAGCGCATCGACGCCGACCCGATCCGCGAGCTCCATGGGGTCGGGGTAGTTCTGGAGCGACTTCGACATCTTCTTTCCATCCTCAGCGAGCGTGAGCCCGTTCACAATGACCGTCTCAAAGGGCGACTTGTCGAAGAGCGCAACGCCGAGGACAAGGAGGGAGTAGAACCATCCGCGCGTCTGGTCGAGTCCTTCCGCAATGAACTGCGCCGGGTAGAGCGACGTGAGAAACTCGTCCGCATGCTCGAAGGGGTAGTGGTGCTGGCCGTACGGCATTGAACCGGACTCGAACCAGCAGTCGAACACGTCCCTGACACGGACGAGCTTTGTGCCGTCCTCGTCAAAGAGCTCGATGTCGTCGATGTACGGCCGGTGGTAGTCGAGCTCGTAGCGGTCGTTGTGCGGCATCGGCGTGAATGAGAGCTCGCGCACTTCGGCATTCTTGAGGTCGTACGCATCATTCTCGATGATGAGCCCAAGCTCCTCTTCTGCGTCCCCGCGCGCGGCGGCAAGGAGCATTTGGAGCGTCCCGTTGTGCGAGACGATGAGAATCCGCTTCCCCTCGTGCTTCTTTTCAATCTCATAGAGAAACTCTCCCGCCCGCCGTTTGACATCGGTCCACGACTCCCCCCCTTCCGGACGCACGGTGAGCCGGGCGCGCCCGCTCCCGAAAAATCCGTGGTATGCATTCACATCCTTCCCCTCGAAAACGCCAAACCCCATCTCACGGAGCCGATTGTCGGCGACAATCGCCTCAGCAGGCAGGCCAAGCGCCTCGCCGACGAGGCGAGCTGTCTCCTCTGTCCGCTCGAGGGGTGAATGGTAGATGAGGTCAATCTTCGCACTCTTGAGAGAATCGTACGCGGTGCAGGTCTGCTCTCGGCCGAGCTCCGTGAGGCCATTCTTGACTCCGACGACACCGTTGAGCGTCCCCTTCGTGTTGAGCTCTGATTCACCGTGGCGCATGAGAAAGTATCCGTTGCCCGACTTTTTCACATACTCCTGGAGCTCCCCGAGCGAACCGATGACCTTGTGCGTACCGGTCTTCTCATTCTTCCAAATCGGGAGCGGCGCGCCCCAATACCGCTGTCGGCTGATTGCCCAGTCGCGCGCGCCCTCGAGCCATTTGCCGAAGCGCGCCCGGCCGACGTGTTCGGGGATCCAGCGCACCTTGGCGTTCTCTTCGACGAGCTTATCTTTGAGGTCGGTGACGCGGACAAACCACGACGTTGTCGCGTAGTTGAGGAGGGGTGTGTCGCACCGCCAGCAGTGCGGATAGCTGTGGGTGACGGTCTCCTTCCGGAAGGCCTTCCCCGCTTCCTGGAGCTTCTTCAAAACCTTGATGTCGGCGTCCTTGTGGTCGACGTCGTCATCGTCCTTCGGCTTTACGAGCTCGCCCCTGAAGTCGGTGACAAAATCCTTGAACCGGCCGTCCTCACCGACGTGGTGCACAATCGGAACACCCTCCCGCTTTGCGAGTTCCATATCCTCCTCACCGTACGCGGGTGCGAGGTGGACCGCACCGGTCCCCTCTTCACCGAGCTCAACGTAGTCGGCGTGGTAGATTTTCCACGCGTTCTCCTTTCCCGGAAACTCCTGCGTCTTCCAGTACTCAAACGGAGGAACGTACGACCTCCCGACGAGGTCCTCCCCCTTCATCTCCTCGGTGATTTCGTACTCATGTCCCTGGAGAACTGAGGCGGCTCTCTCCTTTGCCACAATTACATACTCGTACGAAACACCATTTTCTATTTTGTCTTTTTTTATTTTACATTTCGCATACACAAAATCTTTGTGTACTGCGCTTGCCATATTGCCCGGCAAGGTCCACGGCGTCGTTGTCCAGACAAGAAGCGATGTATCAGTCGATTTTCCATCTTCATCAAGGAGCGGGAGCTTCACGGTGACCGCAATATCCTTGATGTCCTTGTACCCCTGGTTCACCTCGAAGTTTGAGAGCGTCGTTCCGCACCGCGGACAGAGATGCATCGACTTGAACCCCTCATACACGAGACCTTTCTTGTTGAGTTCGGAAAACACCCACCACACCGACTCGGTGTACGTGGAATCCATCGTCTTGTAGTCGTCGTCCATGTCGACGAAGCGTCCCATGCGCGGAACGACCTCACGCCACACGCTCTCGTACTCCATGACCGCCGAGCGTGCCGATTCGTTGAACTGCTTCACACCCATCTCCTCGATGTCGCGCTTCGTCCGGAGCCCGAGCTTCTTCTCGATGATGTTCTCCAGAGGAAGGCCGTGGCAGTCCCAGCCCCACTTCCGCTCTACGCGGTACCCGCGCATTGTCCGGAAGCGCGGGATTGCATCCTTGATGGTGCCCGCGAGGATGTGCCCGTAGTGCGGGGTGCCGGTCGCAAACGGCGGTCCGTCATAAAACACAAAATCACCCGAGGGTGACACTTTCTTCAAGCTCTTATTGAAAATGCCGTGTTCCTTCCAGAACTGGAGTACTTCCTCCTCACGGCGTGCAACGTCCCCGGTACCAGAAGCATCCTGCTTCGCTACGGGGCGAGCGCTTTTCTCGGTATTCATATGGCTCTTGGTTATGTGTATCAGACATACCGCGGCACCGGGTGCGCCGCAGAGGTACGCATATCAGGCGTACCCGAGGATTGTAGCACAATTACCCTACATTTTCTCCGGAGCTGCGATGCCGAGGAGGTAGAGGCCGTTCTTCATCGTAGTGCGGACCGCTCTCGTGAGTGCGAGTTTGTACGGAGCGAGCGAATCTTCCGTGTCGACAATCTTCTCATGCGCGTAGAATGCGTTGAACGCTGAGGCGAGCTCGGTCAAATACACGACGAGGTGGTGCGGTGCTCGCTCAGTCTGTGCCTTCAGCACAACCTCGGGGAACTGGTACACGAGCCGCTCAATCTCGTATGGTGCCTCGGGAGCGACCTCCGTGTTCGCCTCCATTCCCGCCTCCCGCGCCCTCACCTCAATAGAGGCCATGCGCGCGTGCGTGTACATGAGGTACGGACCTGAATCTCCCTCGAGCGAGAGCGCCCGCTCCTTGTCGAAGACGATGTCCTGCCCGGGTCCCTGGCGAAGTATCTGATACTTGAGCGCGCCGACAGCAACCCACTCAGTGAGTTCAGCGACATTCTCCGCCCTGCTCGCTTCCGCCCGTTTTCGCGCTTCTTCGTTTAAGTCTGCAAGGATTGATTCTCCGGTGAGCACGTTCCCCTTCCGAGACGACATCTTGCCGGTTGTGAGAGTGAGGAACCCTGTCGGAATATGTGCAACCACCTTTCCTTCCGTATCCGTGAAGACCTTCCGTATCGCCTGCGCGAGCACCCTGAAGTACTCCCGCTGTTCGCCGCCGGTCACGATGAACGACTGAGTCCACCTCGGGTACTTCCGCTCCTTGAGCGCAAAGTTTCCGATATCCTTCGCCTCGTATGTCGGGAGCCCCTGGGAATTTATGAACACGCGGGTGTGGAGGCCGTACTTCTCTCCGGGGAAAATGACTGCACCGTTGCTCTCCTCGAAGACATCCCCGATGTGCGCACGGACAATCTCGGTTCCGATTCCGCTCGCTTCACTTTCACGTATCTCCGCATCAAACGTCGTACCGAGCATGCGACAGAGCCCCTCGAGGTGGGCGTGCGAGGTGGCGAGACCTGCCTCGCGAAGCGCAGCAAGCATCTCATCGCTCCCATCGTAGAGCGCACGGTTGACTGCCTCAATCTCTTCTTTTGCCGAAGGGTTGCTCTCGTACGCTTCATTGCCAACCCGATACGCTTCGCCGATCTGAGCGATATCCTGAGGATTGCCTCCCGTGGACCTCAGTCCCCAGACACCCTTCGCGACGGTGAGCCCGATATCGGACGGGTAGTTGATGCGGTGGACCGTAGCTCCAGAAAATTCAAAGAGTCGAGAGATGGACTCTCCGATGATATTGCCGACGAGGTTGCCGACGTGGAGCGGCTTGAAGAGATTCGGGCTCGTGTACTCGAAGAGAATCTCCTCTCCCGCGAGCGCACCATTCTTCCCGTAGGAATCCCCAGCACCCTCTGCCTCCGCAATTTTCTCGGAAAAAAACTCGCGGGAGAGGCGAATGTTGATGAAGCCGGGGCCAGCCACCTCGACTGCCGAGGCGTGCGGGATTTCCCCGGCGAGCGCCGCCGCGAGCTCCTCTGCGAGCTCGCGCGGGTTCCGGTCATACGCCTTCGCCACA
>CAYRER010000022.1:0-12858 GCA_964423385.1 uncultured Candidatus Saccharibacteria bacterium
GCACAAAACGGAAGAAAAAGCATCCCCTACGGATGCTTTTTCCGTTTTGTGAGCCGGAGCGATGTTTCGCCGACCACAAGAAGGCGAAACCGCGAGGCCGGGCAGGAGCCACTTATGAACGAAGTGAATTAGTGAGCTGTCGCCCACAAAGGATCAGGCTCCCCGCCAGTTCTTTTCAATGGTCTGAGGACTTGAAGAGGTTGTCGACCGTTTCGACTGGAGGAAGAAACGGTCATACAACCTGAACAGATTCTGTAAGAATCAAGTCCGCGATTAGTGAGCTGACCCCCAAACAGATTCTGTAAGAATCAAGTCCTCCCCAAATTCATCACCTTCCCGTATACTTCCCCCCATGAGACACACCTACAAAGTCCGCTCGCGCGCCGTCATCGTCAACGAAGAGAAGCTCCTCGTCGTAAAACACAGACCGGAGAGCGACTACTACGCGCTCCCCGGCGGGCACCTCGACCCCGGTGAAGACCCGAAGGAGTGCGTGGAGCGAGAGATATTCGAGGAGCTCGGCATCCAGCCGGTCATCGGACGGCTCCTCTATGTGTACACGTTCACCGACAAGGATGGCGTACAGTCGATTGAGTTTTTCTTCGAGGTGCTGAACGGCGCAGAGTACCAGAGTGTTGCCGGGGGCTCCGGGACGCACGCGCATGAGATTGCCGAAGTCCGGTGGGTGGGAAAAGATGAAGAAATCACACTCCTTCCTCCGGAGTTTCTCCGTGAGTTCAGGGAAGGGAAAGTGTTCAGTGACACGGTGCGTTTCATGAAGGGGTAATCTCGACAAAGCACCTAAAAAAGTCTATAAATAAGGCCCCACATGGCGGCTATGGTGTAACGGTTAACACTGAGGTTTGTGGAGCCTTCGATCTGGGTTCGATTCCCAGTAGCCGCCCAAAATGCCCACCCCGACACGAAAGTGTCGGGGTGGTTGCATTTTGGAGCGGCCACTGGGAATCGAAAGACGGAGGCCGCGAAGCCGACCGACTCACAAGGAGGTCGTGGCCGAGTCCGGGGAGGAAGTTCTTATGAGCGAAGCGAATTAGAAACTTGACCCCGATTCCCAGTAGCCGCCCTCGTAGTAAAAGTCCCCTCACGGGGATTTTTACTACGAGGGTGGCTACTGGCGCATCTGTTTTTCTTCAGAAAAACAGGAGCAGGAATCGAAAAGGTTGCCAGCTATTTTGTGACCGGAGGGAAACAAAATAGTGACAACCTGTACTGAAGCTGTAAGCTTCGATTCTCTCTAGCCAGACGGTACCCTAGTGGGAATGAATTTTGTTATACTCTTCAGCATGAGTGAAAAGTTGCCTACTGAATCAGTACCAAGTCAAGAAGCATTGAGGTTCGAAATCGTTGCTGTGACAAGCGATAACATGCATGAGCTTGAAGCTATACGAAGAAAGACGGATGACAATATTGATGAAAGGAAGTTCAAGCATGAGTTAGAACACTATGGAATCGGAGGTGAACAAATAGCATTCTTAATACGAGACAAGAATACGGCTGTGGGGTTCGTTGAGATAGATGCTGTTGCAGGTTATGTCCCAAAGGGAGCCGAAAGGGAACTCTGTGATGACAAAGAGACATTTGATAACCTGAAAGACTGGGCTCGCATCGGTCGCATTAGTTTATTGGAAGAATATAGGGGACACAAAATTGGAAATACATTACTCAATTATGCTGAAGAATGGGCGGGAGCGCACGGACAGAGTGTCATATGGCTAGACTATCTTGCCTCAAACACAAAACTTGAAAAATTTTATACGGGAGCAGGATACAATACGCTCATGGATTTTAAAGATGGAGATAAAGACAGATTACGAAGAATCGCAGTGAAGAAGTTCTAAATTATAGTGCATTCAGGTGTAGGGTAGAACGCTGGAATGTAGATAGAAGTATCGTCCATTTTTGAAAAACAGTTCCTATAGGGAATCGAAAAACCGAGGAGTGCTACAATACCCCGATGAAGCAGAAGGTGACGGTGAACGATAGAATGCAGAGGGGGTACGTGTACTACCGCACCGAGCTCCCGGGAAAGAACTTCCACCCCGACTTCAGGCCGGAGCTTTCGCCGAAACAAATGCTCGCGCTCGGCATCTTCGACGGTGTGTACATGCGCGACTGCACCAAGGAATTTCCGAAAGACTGGTTCACGAAAGCGAAGTTCGCGAGGGGAGAGAAAGACCCGAACCTCAACTTCTTCAAGATTCACGCGAGCCAGCCCCTCTCCGTGTGGAAGGCGAAGGGATGGATTCACAAAGACGACCCGCGCGGGTGGTTCCAGTGGTACTGTCGGTACTACATGGGCCGGCGGCACGAGGATGACGAACGGCAAATCAAGCGGTGGAGGGCGATGGTCCGCCACGTAGCCCAGATTGCGGGCGGGTGCATGAGGGGCGACCTCACGTGCCGCCGCCGCCAACGCCAAGCCCTCCTCCACTGGGCGTACGATAGTAGGAAAATATAGTGCTTGCACCCGCGAGGGTTGCCTGAGAGAATGTCCCTATATGAAAATACCAATGGAGTTTGTCCCCGCACCGGCAGCAAAAGATCCTGCCTCGGAAAATACACCCGCGGATTTGGTGCGGAAGTACGGAGAACTAATTGAAAAAATTCAGAATCTTTCTCGCACACCACAGGTGGGCGGAGAATACACAGATACAACCCAGGTAGACGATGCCCTCAATGAACTCGATGCGCTACACGATTCAATAAAGAGGGAGCTTCGGGAGATGGGTGTGCAGGGGGAGTTGAAACTATAAAAACAACGGCGACCGTAGTCGCCGTTTCTCTGATGCCTTGAGTCCCCTCAAGGCCCCCTGTTGCTGTGGATGCCGTCCCAGCCGACCCACTCCTCGAGGGTCCGCCGGTGCTGCTCGTGCTCCCACTTTCGCGCGATCTCTCGTTCGTACTCTCGCTTCCTACGGTCATCTCGTCCCGCCACCCACCAGAGCATGAGAAAGACGAACACCGTTCCCACGACGTACTCCCAGTAGTTCACAATCAGATCCATCAGCTTCCCCTTTTCGTGCGTGTTCAAGAACTGCCCCTTTTTCGCTCACAGCATGCTGGAGCGAAGCACTATGTATACAACAGGTGAGGGGAGAAGTCAAAAAGGCCCCATACGTCTGGTACAATACGGGGAATGAGCACAGTTGATATCGTCGGCGCAGGCATCCTCATCTTCGCCATCGGCGCGGGGTTCGGCTACTACGCCGCGCGCATTTTCTTCGGCGTGTAGCTACTCGCCGACGACCGCTTCGTCTGCGTGATTTTCTTCGAGCACGTACTCGTGTGAGAGCGTGATAACGCCGGCGATGGCGATGACGCCGATTATTGTTGCAATAAACGTCTTAAAGAAATGATTGCGGTGGCTCTCACGGAGCTCGGGGATGAGGTCGGCCGTTGCGATGTAGAGGAGGTTGCCCGCAGCGATACCGGTGAGGATGAAGAGGGAACCGGCGAGTGCCTCGGCGAATGCGTACGTGAGGAGGACGCCGAGGATGACGGAGAGCGCCGAGCCGAAATTGTAGAGCGTTGCCTGCCGCCTCGTGCACCCGGACTGGATGAGGACGCCGAACTCAGCAATCTCCTGGGGAATTTCGTGGAGGGCGATGCCCACGGTGGTGAGCACTCCCGCGACCGGGTTCACCATGAAGGCCGATGCAATGACGACGCCGTCGGCGAGGTTGTGGACTGCGTCGCCGATGACGAGGCGTCGAGCGCCGCCCGTCGCACACGTGTCGTGTGCATCGAAATGGTGGTGGTGGAATGTGTCGAGAAAATGTGAGAGGAAGTAGAAGCCCAAGAACCCGGCAAGAATCGCCACCGGTCCCCACTCGTGGGACGCTTCAAGGGTCTCGGGGACGAGCTCGAAGAATATGACGCCGAGGAAGACGCCGACCGCGGTGGGGAGAATGAACCGGTGCGAGCCGGTCAGGTGGCCGGACCGGCCGAAGACGAGCGCTCCGGTGAGCGAGAGGAGTGCGACGGCAGCTCCGGCAATGAGTGCTTCAGTCATCGTCCTAGTGTATACCGCAACACACCGGATTTCTAGTTGCGAGTGTCGAGCGTTCCGAGTACGCTAGAGGCATTAGCAGTTTCTACGTGTTTCCCATGAAAGCATTTTTAGAGGAGTTTAAGAGTTTCGCGATGCGCGGAAACGTCATCGACCTCGCAGTCGCGGTCGTCATCGGCGGGGCATTCGGGAAGATTGTCTCATCGCTCGTCGACAACATCTTTATGCCGATACTCGGCGTCCTGCTCGGCGGGGTCGACTTCACCGGGTACGCGCTTTCGCTCGGCGATGTCTCCATCGCGTACGGCGCGTTCATCCAGGCGGTGATTGACTTCACCGTCATCGCGTTTGTCATCTTCCTCGTCATCCGGGCGCTCCGGAGGTTCGAGAAGAAGAAGGAAGAGTCAGCACCTGCATCGACGCCGGAGGACATCCTCCTCCTTAGGGAGATTCGCGATGCTCTGAAGCGGTAGGGGGAGAGGGAAAACCGGCGGGAAGCCCTGCTTCCCGTCGGTTTTTCAGCATTTCGAAACACCAGAAAACTACCCGCAAGTCTTGAAGAGTGAGGGCATTTGTTGCTATCCACAGCTTGCGCTTGGGGTGGTTGCAAACACCCCTACGGAAAATAAACCTTTTTTGGTGCTGGAACTATTTTTTCTTTGTTTTGAGCCAAAATTTACCTGGCGAGGGTGCGTGATATCATGAGGTAACGCACAGGAAAGCTCTGACGTGCGCGCCTTGGAGGAAAAGAAACCACTTATGGGTGAGTGGCGTCTTTGAAGGCCCTCAAAATTCTCCGTTACGCTGCTCCACGGAGTGTCGGAGAAGGGAGGGCCCTTAGCAACAGTAAGGAGAGAACATTTGTATGATCACCACCATCATTAAGAGAAACGGAATGACAGTACCCTTCGACCCCACGAAGATTGTCATCGTAATGAAGAAGGCGTTCGCCGCAGAGCAAATACCCGTTGATGATTCAACGCTCGAGCAAATGACCGGCCGTGTTGTCGCAAGTCTCACGACGCTCTGTGACGGCAAGGATAACTGTCCGACCGTGGAGCAGGTTCAGGACCTCGTCGAGAACACGCTCATGGAGCGCGGATATTTCTCCGTTGCGAAGGCATACATTCTCTATCGCTACAAGCAGAGCGAAGAGCGCAAGCAGGAGGTCATCAAGGCAGTCGAGGAGCAGCGGCTCATGGTGAAGCGCTCCGATGGTTCCCTCGAGCAATTCTCACGCGAGAAGATGCGCGCCTACCTCTCTGATTTCGTCGATGGGTATGAGAAAGACATCAACCTCGACGAGGTGGTGATGCAAATCGAGAGCGAGGTGTACGACGGCATCAAGACGTCAGAGATGGCGAAGCTCGCAACCCTCGTGCTCCGCTCGCGCATTGAGCGCGACCCCGCGTACTCGGTTGTTGCGGCGCGTCAGCTCGCGCGGCGCATTGCAGAAGAGGCGGTCGGGAATCTCGGCGGCATGAGCGACGCGGAGCGTACGACTGCGTACCGGAATGCATTTGTGAGGAATATAAAGCTCGGCGTCGAAGCGAAGAAGTACGATCCCGCACTCCTCTCGTTTGACCTCGAGACGGTCGCGGCGGCAATCGACCCATCTCGCGATGACCTTTTCAAGTATCTCGGCATGGAGACGCTCCATGACCGGTACTTTGTCCGCGTTGAGGGAAAGGGCCTTCTCGAGACGGCCCAGATGATGTGGATGCGCATTGCCCTGGGTCTCGCGCAGAACGAGAAGGACAAGGAGGCGCGCGCCGTGGAGTTCTACAACGTCATGTCGACACTCAAGTTCGTCCCGTCGACGCCGACTCTCTTCCACGCAGGCACCCCACACCCACAGCTCTCTTCCTGCTACCTCAACGTCGTTGAGGATGATTTGAAGCACATTTTCAAGGTGTACGGCGACAATGCGATGCTCTCGAAGTGGGCGGGAGGCATCGGCACCGCATGGAGCAAGCTCCGCGGCACCGGTGCCCAGCTCAAGTCGTCCGGCATCACCTCGCAGGGCGTCATCCCGTTTTTGAAGATTGCAAACGACGTGACCGTCGCCATCAACCGCTCCGGACGGCGCCGCGGCGCGACGTGCGTGTACCTTGAGAACTGGCACATCGACTTTGAAGATTTCCTCGAACTCCGGAAGAATACCGGCGACGAGCGCCGCCGGACGCACGATATGAACACGGCGGCATGGATTTCCGACCTCTTCATGAAGCGTGTCCGAGAGGATGGTGAGTGGACCCTCTTCTCGCCCGATGAAACTCCCGAACTTCCGGAGACGTACGGCAAGCAGTTTGAGGAGCACTACGTGAAGTACGAGGAGATGGCAGGGCGGGGAGAAATTCGCCTCTTTAAGCGCATGAAGGCGCGTGACCTCTGGAAGAAACACCTCGGCATGCTCTTCGAGACCGGCCACCCGTGGATTACATTCAAGGACCCCTCGAACATCCGCTCACCGCAGGACCATGCGGGTGTCGTCCACAACTCGAATCTCTGTACCGAAATCACGCTCAACACGTCGGCTGAAGAGACGGCGGTGTGCAATCTCGGTTCGGTGAACTACCCGGAGCACATCCGAAACGGAAAGTTCGACCAGGAACTCGTGAAAACGACGGTGACGACCGCGATGCGTATGCTCGACAACGTCATTGATCTCAATTTCTACCCGACCGTCGAGGCGCGCAATTCCAACATGAAGCACCGCCCTGTGGGCTTGGGGATTATGGGCTTCCAGGACGCCCTGTACATGCAGAACATCCCGTTTGCATCTCCTGAGTGCGTCGAATTTTCTGACAGCTCGATGGAGGTCATCGCGTACTACGCCATTCTCGCGTCGACCGAACTCGCGCGCGAGCGGGGCGCGTACCAGAGCTTCACGGGCTCGAAGTGGGACCGCGGCATCTTCCCAATCGACACCATTGCGCTTCTCGAAGCGGAGCGTGGTATGCCGACCGGCGTCGACCGCACCGAGCGCCTCGACTGGAGCGTCGTCCGCGAGGCGGTCAAGCAGTACGGCATGCGAAACTCCAATACGATGGCGATTGCGCCGACTGCGACCATCGCGAACATCGCCGGCGTCATTCCAGGCAACGAGCCGATTTACAAGAACATCTACGTGAAGTCGAACATCTCGGGAGACTTCATTGTCATCAACCCGTACCTCGTCGATGACCTCAAGAAGGCGGGGCTCTGGAATGAGGAGATGCTCCAGGCAATCAAGTACAACGATGGTTCACTTGCAAACATCCCCTCCATTCCCGTTGAGCTCCGTGTGAAGTACAAGGAAACGTTCGAGATTGATATGCGCTGGCTCGTGAAGGCGGGCGTCTCACGCGGGAAGTGGATTGATCAGTCGCAGTCCCTCAACATCTTCTTCAGCGGTACTTCAGGGCAGGAGCTCTCCGACCTCTACCTCTACGCGTGGGAGGCGGGTCTCAAGACGACATACTACCTCCGCTCGCTCGCGGCGACGCAGGTCGAGAAGTCGACCGTCGGTACCGCCGGCACGCACCTCCGGAAGGATGGCGGCACGCCGAAGGAGGAGCCGGCAGTTCCGGCTTCGGTTCCGAGTCCGAGTTTCGCAAGCCCTGCACCGGTCGCATTTGCCGAGAGCGCGATAAAGTCGCCGATGCCAACCCCGTCGCCGTTCACCAAGGAAATCCGCGAGGCAGAGATGGCGAAGGAGAAGCCGGCGCCGAAGGCGGAGGTAAAGCTCCACGTTGCCGAGGACGCGATCTGTGAGTCCTGTCAGTAGGTTTTACAGATTCTGCGCACTTCTTTGTCGAAACTGCAGTTTTCTCAGCGTCGTACGTCCATGTACGACTTACTCGAAAACTTTGTTTCTTCGCGAATTGCATCAAAATCTGTAAAAACCTCCAATCTGAGGCATTCTTTCAACTTAAAGATTCGGTGTTACAATACTACTCCAAAATAATTTTTACTGAGCTATGATCACAAAGAACGCACCGCCGGTCGACATCAACAAGCGCCGGGCAATCAACGGGGAAGACGCCGATGTCATCCAGCTCTATCCGATGAAGCACAAGTGGGCGTGGGAGTACTACAACGCGGCAAACGCAAACCACTGGCTCCCGACGGAGATTTCGATGCAGCTCGACATCGAGCAGTGGAAGTCCGCGAGTGTACTCACCGAGGACGAGCGGCACGCGTTCGAGACCGTGCTCGGCTTCTTCACGACCGCGGACTCCATTGCGGCGAACAACATCACGATTGCGAACTACCGGCACATCACTAGCCCTGAAATCCGCATGTACCTCCTCCGCCAGGCGTACGAGGAGGCGATTCACACGCACGCGTACCAGTACATCGTCGAGTCCTTGGCGATGGACGAGTCGAAGATTTTCAACATGTACCGCGAGCGCGATGCAATCTACAACAAGGCGAGCTTCATCCTCTCGTTCAACGAGGGCATCTTCGACCCAATGTTCAAGACGGGCACGTTCGCGAACGACCAGAAGTACCTCGAGAACCTCTGCGTCTTCTCCCTGATTCTCGAGGGCATCTTCTTCTATTCGTCGTTTGCGGTCATGTTCGGCTTCCAGCGCCAGCACAAGCTCACCGGCTCTGCAGAGCAGATTCAGTACATCATGCGCGACGAGTCGATGCACCTCAACTTCGGCGTCCAGCTCATCAATACCATCAAGGAGGAACAGCCGGAGCTCTGGACGAAGGAGTTTCAGGACAAAATCATCGGCTTCGTCCGCGAAGCGGCGCGCCTCGAGTACACGTACGCGCAGGAGGTCTTTCCGAAGGGCATCTTCGGCATGAACGCCCAGGGCTTCCGTCAGTACATCGAACACATCGCCGACCGGCGCCTCGAGCGCGTCGGTCTCCCCGTGCAGTTCGGCGTCGTAAACCCGTTCCCGTGGATGAGTGAGGCGATTGACCTCCCGAAGGAGAAGAATTTCTTTGAGACACGCGTGACCGAGTATAAGACCGGGGGCGCCCTCAATTGGTGATCAAACACACAATTTTGGCACGAGTCTTTGTTGCTTCACTCGTTTACTCCCGCGCTGTAGCACTCTACAGTTTGGTCGTAATCCTCGTTCGCGTCTCGACTCGTATTCAAAATAATACGTTTGGTCTGTAAAAAATCCGAGCCTTGGCTCGGATTTTCAACGAAAGAACTCACCCGGTGCGACTTATCTTTTCCTTCATGAGGTCTTGTGTGAGGGACTGACAGAAGAAATCTGTGTTGTCCTCGGAAACCCCAGCCACCCTGAGTGCTCGTCGCACGTCATCACGTACCGATGTGCCATGCCGTAGACCGGTTTCCCGCATCCTTTGGGCAAGGTACACGAGAGCGAGCTTCTCCATCTTGTGTTGTTTCATCCGGTCAAGTGGCCCGCGTGTCCTTTTGCTCATGTGACCTCCTGAGGTGGTGTGTTGTAAGAAGTTTCACTTCACACAGTATAGCAACAGAATAGATTTGCAAGCCACTTTGCTATAATGATCAGGTATGCGCCTCACATTCCTCCTCATTCTCCTCGTCGCCGTCCTTTTCGGGAGCGGGTATTGGTACACGATATTCGACGCGACGTGCGACGTACCTATCCGTTACAGGATTGGCGAGATTGACCCGCGCTTCGGCACCGACCGCGCGGAACTCATGCGCATCACCGCCTCAGCTGAGGCCCTCTGGGAGAGTCGTTTGGGGAGGGAGCTCTTCGCGTACGACGACGAGTCGGATTTTTCGGTGAATCTCGTCTTCGACGAGCGCCAGGAGAACGCGAATGCCGAGGCAGAGCTCCGCGAAGACCTTGAGGCAAAGGAGGGGATGAGTACCGATGTTGCCAAGAAGTACGACGCGCTCATTGCGGAATTCCGGAAGCTCAAGCGCTCGTACGAGTCGCGCGTCATTGCGTATGACACGAAGCTCGGTTCGTACAATCGGGAGGTGGAGGAGTGGAACGGCCGGGGCGGGGCACCGAAGGCGGTCATCGAAGAGCTCACCGATGAGGCAGAGGCGCTCAAGAGAGAGCAGGGCGAGCTTGAGGTGCTCGCGGCGAAGCTCAACGACCTCGTCCGTCAGCTCAACGCGCTCGGCGCGCGGGCGAATACGCTCATCGAGGACTACAACACCGTCGTCGAAGAGTACAACGAGCGCATCGGTGAGTCCGGAGAGTTCACCCAGGGAGACTACACACGGAAGGCCATCTCGGTGTACCAGTTCAACTCTGAGGAGGAGCTCACGCTCGTCCTCGCGCACGAATTCGGCCACGCGCTCGGCATCCCCCACGTCGAGAATCCTGAGTCCATCATGTACTACCACATGGGCGCGCAGAGCACGGAGATCGGTGTCACTGCTGAAGATGCTCTGGGGTTTAGCTCCGTATGCCGAGATGAGGGGGTTCTGGAGCGTCTGTTACGTTTCTTCGGAAGCCCCGTATAATAGTGTACCTGCGGCCGACGGCCCGGGGAGCAGTCTCATTTATTCAGCCATTACAACTAACGTATACATACTATGTTTCAAGAAACGCACATGAGGAGGATTGTGGCGCTCGTCGGCGTCATGGGTATCCTCGCGCTCTTTGCGTACACGTACAGCACCATGGTGCAGACGAAGTACATGTACCAGGGCCCGACGAGCATCTCGGTCTCCGGCACGGGCGAGGTGTTCGCAAAGCCGGACATTGCAACCTTCAGCTTCAGCGTCGAGGCGAAGGAGGCAGACGCGACCGCGGCGCAGAACAAGGCGAACGAGTCGATGAAGAGCATCGTTGAGTACCTAAAGGGCGCCGGCATCGAGGAGAAGGACATCAAGACCGGCTACTACAGTCTCTCACCGTGGTATGAGTACCCGGAGGTCGTCTGTACGGCGTGGAATTGTCCGCGGAGCGAGCCGATACTCAAGGGGTACCAGGTGAGCCAGTCAGTAACCGTGAAGGTGCGGGACACCGCGAAAGCGGGTGAGCTCGTCTCTGCGGTCGGCGACAGGGGCGCCATGAATGTGAGCGGCCTCTCGTTCACCATTGACGACGAAGAGTCACTCAAGGCAGAGGCACGGAAGCTCGCCATCGAGGATGCGAAGGCGAAAGCAGAGGTGCTCGCAGGAAACCTCGGCGCACGCATTGTCCGCATGAACGGGTTCTGGGAAGAGGACAATGGTCCGCGTCCGTACTACGGCATGGGCGGCGACATGGCGGTGAAGATGGATGTCGCGATGGTTGAGTCGAGCGCACCAGCAGAGCTCCCGACCGGAGAGAACACGATTTCGGTTCGGGTGAACATCTCGTACGAGATCCGCTAGGACGCCTGACAGAAGGACAGAAGAGCCGGCTCGAGAGAGCCGGTTTTTCGTCCTTGACAGGACAGAGCAGTGTAGTACTATAGGGAGGAATCGCCCGCCGGGCGTTTTAATTTTGCTAAACTAACGAGTACCTATGACCAACTTTATCAACTACCTCAAGGACACGTTCGCGGAGCTCAAGCACGTCTCGTGGCCGACCAACAAGCAGTCGGTCGTGTATACGGTCTTGGTCATCGTTATCTCGATTGTCGTCGGTCTCTACATCGGCGCATTCGACTTCGTCTTCTCACGCGGCATCGATTGGTTCCTGAAATAGTCTATCAACTAGAAACTAAAATAACTAACGTGGCAAAGCAGCACACAACAGGAGAGCGGCACTGGTACGCGATTCACACGTACTCCGGGTACGAGAATGCGGTCGCCCGAAACCTCCGTCAGCGCATCGAGTCCCTCGGTATGCAGGACAAGATTTTTGATGTCATCGTCCCGACCGAAAAGAAAATTCGGGTGAAGGGCGGGAAGCGCGTCACCGAAGAAGAGCGCATCTACCCCGGGTACGTGCTCGTCGACATGATTGTGACCGACGACTCATGGTACGTCGTCCGCAACACGCCCCGGGTGACCGGGTTCGTCGGGAGCGGCACCCAGCCGGTGCCCCTCAAGGACGACGAGCTCAAGGCACTCATGGGCCGCATGCAGGACGAGGCGCCGAAGCACCACGTCGACCTCTCGATTGACGACCTCGTCATGATTGTCGACGGACCGTTCAAGGAGCTCGAGGGTAAGGTCGGCGAAATCGACGAGGCGCGCGGAAAGGTGAAGGTGCTCGTCTCGATGTTTGGCCGCGAGACTCCTGTCGAACTGGATTTCCTCCAGGTCAAAAAAATATAAATTCGCACAAGGCTTTGTCATTACAGGATTTTCTTCAGTCGCCGTAGGTTTGACTACGTCTTCTTTAGAAAATCCTTAGATTCCTCGCCTTGTATCGGATTTCTATCTTTTTGAAGAGACTCAAGAATGTTGCTTGCGAAGTACAGTTTTTTCTTGTACGATACGCGGGCTTCTAAAGGGGGTTTCCGGCTATGGAACGGGACTCTCCAACAATTAATCAACTGAACTCATGGCAAAGAAAGTAGTAAAGAAAATCAAGGTGCAGGCCGTGGGAGGAAAGGCAACACCAGCTCCTCCGCTTGGCCCTGTGCTTGGTCAGGCCGGCATCAACATCGGCGAGTTCGTGAACCAGTTCAACGAGAAGACTCGTGAGCGCATGGGTGATGTCGTTCCGGTTGAAATCAATGTCTACGACGACCGGAGCTTCGACTTCATCGTGAAGACCTCGCCGGCGTCTCGCCTCATCCTCAAAAAGATGGGAATCGAGAAGGCCTCGGGGAAGAATGTCGCATCACCAACCGGCACCATCTCACGCGACAAAGTTCGCGAGATTGCCGAGGAGAAGATGCAGGACCTCTCCGCAAACGACATCGAACAGGCAATGAAAATCATTGAAGGTACGTGCCGAAGCATGGGCGTAAAGGTAATTTAA
>CAYRER010000022.1:12958-14956 GCA_964423385.1 uncultured Candidatus Saccharibacteria bacterium
GGCAATGAAAATCATTGAAGGTACGTGCCGAAGCATGGGCGTAAAGGTAATTTAACAAAAACCCGCTGGCACATCCAGTGGGTTTTTGTATGCAGGGGAACCCTTAACAAAAAGTCCGTGCAGGTATACACTCATTTTCGGGCAACGCGCCCGATTTTGTTTTTTCAGAAACCAAACGCAAAAAGGGGGACACAAGTGGCAATCATCGAAGCGGTAGGAACCAGGGTTCTCCGGCCGACGGGGCATACGCCGAGAACGCGCATCGAAGATGTCGAGTTCCACGGCAGGCCGACAATCGGCATTGTGGTGATCTACGACCGGAACGTGCTCTTCGTGAAGCCGCGGGCGGGCAGGCACTGCATTATCCCACAGGGCGGCATCGAGCGTCCGCAGGACAAGACGTTCCTCGACGCGGCATACCGGGAGGGGCGTCAGGAGCTCAACCTCGAGGAGAGACACTTCAAGAAAGGACAGGAACACATCCTTCTGGGCGAGTTCCTCAACCCGATTCCCATCGGGCGGGGGATTTCCGCGACGTTCAAGCACCTGTTCCTCATGGTGGTTCCGGTCTGGTACAGCGACTGGGTCCGGCTCAACCGGGAAAACCAGAAGTTCGTCTGGGTCGGCAGCGAAGGCGCGCTCATGACGCTCATCGGAAAGATGCGCGCCGAGCGGCCCGTGAAGTTCTGGGGAATCGTGAACGCCATCGACGAGATGGGGAAGCGCGGCATCATCCCCTGGAAGTCCGGACTCGGCACTGCGGGGTAGCGGTCCGGCCAGCAGAGTTTACGAGGGCGGTTTCGGCCGCCCTTTCTCTTTGCCTACCGTTCGAGTGTCACCCACGAGAATGGGGGAGTGGTTTCAGGGTGGTCTTCCCGGGCAATTTCTCTTGTGAAGTCCGCGTAGTCGGGGAAGAACGTGTCGGCGTCGGCATCGCTCTCGCCGATGAGGGTGAGGTAGAGTCGGTTGGTTCGGGAGAGCGCTTCCGCGTAGATCTGTGCTCCGCCGATGATGAACATTTCCTCACTATCGATGCTTTTTCCGACTTCGAGCGCCTCATCGAGGGAGTGGGCGACGACACACCCAGGAATCGGGGAGTCTCCCCGAGTCACGATGATGTTTGTTCTGTCGGGGAGGGGTCGGCCGATAGATTCATAGGTCTTTCTCCCCATGATGATGGGGTGTCCGGTTGTGAGGGCCCGGAAGCGCTTCAGGTCGTCAGAGATTCGCCAAATGAGCTCGTTCTGCTTCCCGAGCTCCCGGTTTTTCCCCACTGCGGCAATGATGCTCACCCGAGGCACTCCCTGATGACCTGTCCCGTTCGAGACAGGGTGTGTCCCCTCATCCTGTGTGTTCATAGGTAATGAAATGATACGGTCGTCTGATAGTTCACTATAGCGGGTAAAAGCTTGCCGGCCAACACACCCGCGGTCTTGAACGGGATTATGACACAACCCGGACGCGCTGTCTTTTTGCACCCGTCCTAGCCACCTGTATAATGTTTCCCATGGCTCACTACGAAATTGAGGTGAAGACACTCCTTGGAGAAAAGGCGAACGCCGGTGCGCTCAAGGCACGGATGCGAGAAATTGACCCAGAAACGAAAGAAATCTCTCAAAACAAACAGACGAACCACTAAAAGCTACGGTATGTTCCTTTCAGATAAAGACATTCTCGCGGAGGTAAAGGCAGGCAACATCACACTCGAGCCCTTCGACGCGAAGCGCCTCCAGCCCGCGACGTACGACATTCGCCTCGGCAACACGTTCGTCGTGAACGAACCGCACTCGACGATGGCCATTGACCCATCGCGCGGTGTGTACCCGAAGACGCAGAATATTGAAATTGCGGACGGCGACGAGTTCGTGCTTCACCCGGGGGTCTCCATTCTCGGGTACTCGAAGGAACGCTTCGGCTCGGACAACTTCCTCATTGAGGTGAATGGCAAGTCGTCCCTCGCACGCATCGGGCTCATCGTCCACAACTCAGCGTCAATCG
>CAYRER010000023.1:0-5601 GCA_964423385.1 uncultured Candidatus Saccharibacteria bacterium
TTGACTGGAGGAGCTTCTCCGCTTCCTTCGCGCCTGCGAGGAGTTCCTCCACCTCCTTCCCCTCCGCCTCGGCCTGCTTTAGGAGTTCACGGAGGTTCGCGAGGCGCTCGCGCGCGGACGCATGTGCGTACCGCGTGAGGACGTCGCCCACCTCATCGAGGAGGTTCTTCTCTTTGACCGACTCGAGCTGTTCTTCGAGGGTGAAGATGAGCGCCTGCACTGGGGGCGTCACCGGCGCGTCGAAGAGCTCCCCCGCCGCGTCCTCGCCGAGAAAGGCCGTCACCTCCGCACGTATCCGGTCGGCGAGCCACGCGCGCTCGGCGACGAGCGCGTCGACGAGCGCGCGGAGGTGCGTCTCGAGAGCTTGCTTCTGCCCGCCCGTGGACACCGTCTCTGCGGGAACCCCCTCTCCCCGCACGGCGCGAGTGGGAGACTCCGCCTTCTTCGCCTCGGCGATGCGTTCGACCTCGAAGTGAACGCCGTCTTTCGTCGTCCCGATGTACTCCGCAATGACGCCCTCGAAGTGGTCGCGGTCAATCCGGTTCTCGATGGCGACGAGGAGCGGGAGCACCTCTTCGCGGATGCGGAGCTTGTACGTGCGCTCGTCCTTCATGTCGCGCCTGAGGACGTGGAGGAGGAACTCGACGACGTGGACCGCCTTCCCGACGAGGTGCCGGAGCTCTCGGGGGTCCTTCCGGACGACGTCTGCGGGGTCCATCCCCTCGGGGAGCTCCGCCACCTTCACATCCATGCCCGCCTCGAGCATCGGCACCGCAACTCGCTTCATAGCGCTTATACCCGCGCGGTCGCCGTCGAGAGAGAGGACGACGTTCTTCGAGAGCCGGGTGAGGAGACCGATGTGATGCTTCGTGAGCGCGGTGCCCGAGACGGCGACCGCGTTTGCGTACCCCGCCTGGTGCGCGAGAACGAGGTCGAACTGCCCCTCGACGATGAGGGAGAAGTTCATGTCGCGAATGCCGTGCTTCGCCTTGTCGTACCCGTAGAGGATTTCAGATTTCTGGTAGAGCTCCGTCTCAGGCGAGTTCACGTACTTCGGCACACCCTCTTCGGACGTGAGAGCGCGGCCAGAGAACGCGACGACCCGCCCCGACGGGTCCATGATGGGAAACATGACGCGGTTCCGGAAGACGTCGTATGGCTCCTTCCCCTCCGCCTTCTTGATGAGACCCGCCCGGAGCATATCCTCCTCCTTGAACCCCTTCCCCTCGAGGTAGTGCTTGAGCGCCCGCCACTCGTCCCGCGCGAACCCGATGCGCCACGCGGTCGCTATGGCGTCCTTCACCCCGCGCTCTGAAACGTACTTCATAATCTCCGGCGCTTCTCGGAAATTCAGGACGAAGTACTGCGCCGCCGCTTCGAGGAGCGCGTACTGCACCTCGCGTGCATCGCGCTTCTTCGGATCCTCGGGCACGAGCTCGACGTGCGCCTTCTCGGCGAGAATCTTTAAGGCACCCTTGAAGTCCACTCCCTCCATCTTCTCGATGAAGGTGAACATGTCCCCGCCCTGGGACGACGAGAAGCAGTAGTACATACCGCGGTCGGGTGAGACGTAGAACGAGGGAGTCTTCTCGTTCGTGAACGGCGATTTCCCCTTGTAGCTCTTCCCCGCGCGCGTGAGCTCCACATACTGCCCGATGACGTCGAGAATATTGAGACGCTCCTTTATCTGTTCGACTGCGCTCCGCATAGGTAACCTATTATACCCGCGCGGGCACGGAATACGAAAAGCCATGGAAACCTTCGGTTTCCATGGCTTTTCAGAGATCTCCAACTAGACGTTCTCGTCCGTGGGTACGGTCTCGAACTGCTTGATTGCCTCGTACTTCCGCGAGCCCTTGAAACCGGTACCTGCGGGGATGAGCCGTCCAATGATGACGTTCTCCATGAGGCCGGTGAGCTTGTCTTCGGAACCGCGCACCGCTGCGTTGATGAGAACGCGGGTCGTGTTCTGGAACGATGCGGCCGAGAGGAATGACTTGCGCGAGAGACTGGTCTCGGTGATGCCGAGGATGAGTCGGTCGCCCTTCGCCGGATCCTTGCCTGCCTCCTTGAGCTCATCATTCACCTTCGCGAGAACCCACTCCTCGACGACGTCGCCGTGCGTAAACGCGCTGTCGCCGACGTGCGTAATCTTCACCCGGCTCATCATCTGCTTCACGATGAGCTCGATGTGCTTCCGGGCAATGGTCACACCCTGAAGCTCGTAAATCTTATTCGTCTCGTTGATGATGTACTCCTGTGTCGCCTCCTGTCCTGCGTACTTGAAGAGGTCGGGGAGGTGCGCCGAACCGTCGGTGAGGAGCTGACCCTGCTTCACGTTGTCACCCACGGAAACCGTGATGACGCGGCGGAAGTGGACCGGGTACTCAATCGGATCGTTCTTCTTCGTCGCGTGCTTGCTCCCCAGCACCGGTGCGACCGTGATGACCTTCTCCTTGCCTTCGGTGCGGATATTTGTGACGACGCCGTCCGTCTTCGAGATGACTGCCGGGATTTTCGGCTGACGCTTCTCGAACACTTCCTCCACGCGCGGGAGACCCTGGGTCACGTCTCCGCCGACCGACGCGGCACCTCCGGCGTGCTTCGTGTTCATCGTGAGCTGGGTACCCGGCTCGCCGATTGCCTGTGCGGCGACGGTGCCGACTGCCTCGCCGATGTCGACGAGCTTGTTGGTCGTGAGGTCGATGCCGTAGCAGGTCTGGCAGACGCCCTGGAGTGTCTTGCACGTCATCGGGCTCCGCACCTCGACCGACGCGATGTCGGACTTCTCAACGGTGATGGAGTCGAGGCGCGAGAGGAGGTGGCCCTTCTTGAAGAGAACCGTACCGTCCTTCGTCACCGCATCCTCCGCGAGAATGCGGCCGCGGATTGCCTTCGAGAAGGCAATCTCGATGCCCGACGATGAGACGCGACCGATGGTGACGCCCTCCTTCGTCTTGCAGTCTTCCTCGGTCACGATGGCATCCTGCGCGACGACGAAGAGGCGTCGCGTGAGGTAGCCGGCCTTCGCGGTCTGGAGCGCCGTGTCGGCGAGACCTTTCCGGGAGCCGTGCGTCGTAATGAAGTACTCAATCGGACTCATACCCTCCTTCATGGACGAGAGAATCGGGAACTCGAGAGTCTCACCACGCGTGTTGATGATGAGGCCCTTCATGCCGGCCATCTGCGCAATCTGCCCCATGGAGCCGCGGGCGCCGGACTTCCACATATCGTACACAGAACCGTTCTCGTCGAGAGTTGCGGGGAGCGCCTGCTCGAGTTCGGTCTTCGCCTTGTGCCAGATTTCGATAATCATGCGGCGGCGTTCGTCGCGGGAGATGAGGCCGTCATTGAAGAATCCGATGACCTTCGCCTCCTCACCGCGCGCCTTCTCGAGAATCGCCTTCTTCTCCTCCGGCACGATGACGTCGTCGATGCCCCACGTCGTACCCGACTTGGTCGCGTACTCGAAGCCGAACCGCTTCATGCGGTCGACGATGCGCGGGACCGCGTCGGTACCCTCGGCGTCGATGAGGTCGACGATGATGCCGAAGAGCGTCCGCTGGGTGATAACATCGTTGATGAACGGGTGCTCCGACGGGAGGACAGAGTTGAAGAGGAGCCGTCCGACGGTCGTCTCGAACACCTCGCCACCGAACTGCTTGTACTTCGGCGTGTCGGTCGCGAGGACCTTCACCTTCGCACGGATGTCGATGACGCCGAAGTCGCGTGCGGTAATTGCCGCGTTCGGGCTGGGGAAGAACTTCCCTTCACCCTTCGCGCCCTCGACGACCTTCGTCATCCAGAATGCGCCGAGCGCCATATCGAGAAGCTTCTCAGAGACGACCGGGTCTGCAGAACCGGGCTTGAGGATGTTCTTGTTTGCAGAAATAATCTCACGTGCCTCGAACTGCGCCTCGTCGGAGAGCGGCACGTGGACAGCCATCTGGTCGCCGTCGAAGTCGGCATTGAATGCGCGACAGACAAGCGGGTGGACCTGGATAGCGTTGCCCTCGATGAGTACCGGACGGAATGCCTGGATACCCTGGCGGTGGAGGGTCGGTGCGCGGTTGAGGAGCACGTGGCGGTCGCGGATGACGTCCTCGAGAATCGCCCACACCTCCGGTACGCCGTCCTCAATAAGGCGCCCGGCGCCGCGGATGTTGTATGCAAGCTCCTGCTTCAGGAGCTCAGAGATGACGAACGGGCGGAAGAGTTCGAGCGCCATGTGCTTCGGAAGACCGCACTGGTCGAGCGCGAGATCCGGACCGATGACAATCACCGAGCGGCCCGAGTAGTCGACGCGCTTGCCGAGGAGATTCTGGCGGAAGTAGCCCTGCTTCGACTTCAAGTAGTCCGCGAGGGACTTCAGGGGACGCCGCTGTGCCTGGCTCATCGCGGAGTACGCGGTGTTGCCGTGGCGGATTGAGTTGTCGATGAGGGCATCAACGGCCTCCTGGAGGATACGCTTCTCGTTTCGGAGAATAACGTCCGGCGCCATGATGTCGATGAGCTTTTTCAGGCGGTTGTTGCGGTTGATGACGCGTCGGTAGAGGTCGTTGAGGTCACTCGATGCGTGCCGTCCGCCTTCGAGGGCGACCATGGGGCGGAGTGCCGGCGGAATGACCGGGATGCGCGTGAGGAACATCCACTCCGGACGGACGCCGGCGTGAATCATACCCTTCACGAGAGAGAGGCGCTTGTCGAGCTTCGAACGCTCTGCGGCGCCCGCAGTCTCGCGCTCCTTCTCGAGGCGCTCCTTGAGGACGGCGAGGTCGAGCTTCTTGAAAATGTCGTAGATTGCCTCTGCACCGATGCGCGCCTCAAAGAGGGTCGAATACTTCATCGAGTACTTGTGGTAGTGCACCTCATCGAGGATGACGCCCTCGACAATACCCTCGATTTCACGCTTCACCTCGTCCATGCGGCTCTTGAGTTCGTCCTTTGCCTGCTCTGACGCGAGCTCCTTGTACTTCGTCTTGAACTCGGTGTCGAGCTCCTTCAGAATCCGTGAGCGCTCGTCGGTAGAGACCTTCGTGACGATGTAGCCCGCGAAGTAGATGACCTTCTCAATCGATGCGGCTGACGTACCGAGGATGAGCGCGATACGCGACGGAACGCCGCGGAGGAACCAGATGTGCGAGACCGGGACGCAGAGCTCGATGTGGCCCATGCGCTCGCGGCGAACGATGGAGCGGGTGATTTCGACACCGCACTTCTCGCACGTAATGCCCTTGTACCGGATACCGCGGTACTTCTTGCAGGCGCACTCGTAGTCTTCAACCGGTCCGAAAATCCGCTCGTCGAAGAGCCCGTGCTTCTCGGGGCGCTGGGTGCGGTAGTTGATGGTCTCGGGCTTCGTGACCTCTCCCTTTGACCACTCGAAAATCCGCTCAGGCGATGCGAGCTTGAGCGCAACTTCCGAGAACTGCTGTGGAGCTGGTTTCATCATAAATGTGTGTGACGGTTAAAGACTGGTTAGTAAGTACGGTCTGACCCCTCGCGCCGGAGGTCAATGTCGAGCGCGAGACCGCGGAGCTGATTCACCAAGACGTTGAACGCAGCCGGGGTGTGCGGGTGACTGATTTTCTCTCCGCGGAC
>CAYRER010000023.1:5701-9478 GCA_964423385.1 uncultured Candidatus Saccharibacteria bacterium
GAGATGCGCTGTGCGAATGTCTCGCCGGTGCGGCCGTCCCGAAGCCAGAGCTTCCCGTCCTCGGGGAGACCTGCCTCCTTGAGCTCCTCCTTCACCTCCTTCTCGCCTGCGCCGGCAAACGGCGAGACGATGGCCTGGTAGCCCAATGTGTTCGCCGCCATGCCGAGGTGGAGTTCGAGAATCTGTCCCAAGTTCATACGGCTCGGCACGCCGAGAGGAGTGAGAATGACGTCAACCGGACGCCCGTCCTCCGTGTACGGCATATCTTCCTCGGGGAGAATGCGCGAGATGACACCCTTGTTGCCGTGGCGGCCTGCGAGCTTGTCACCGACCGAGACGTTACGAACCTGCGCGACGGTGATGTGAATGCGCTTGATGACGCCACTCTCGAGCTGGTCGCCGTTCTCGCGCGTGAAGATCTTCACGCCGATGATGCGCCCGCGCTTCCCCGCCTCGAGGCGGAGGGATGTGTCCTTCACGTCCTTTGCCTTCTCGCCGAAGATTGAGCGGAGGAGGCGCTCTTCGGGCGTGAGCTGTGTCTCGCCCTTCGGCGTCACCTTACCCACGAGGATGTCGCCGGGGCGAACCTCTGCGCCGATTCTGATGATGCCCTCTTCGTCGAGGTTTCGGAGCTTGAGCTCGGAGACGTTCGGGATGTCGGGGGTCGTCACCTCGGGACCGAGCTTCGTGTCGCGGACGGCCACTTCGAATTCCTCCATGTGCACCGTTGCAAACTTGCTGTCCTTCACGACGCGCTCGGAAATGATGATGGCGTCCTCGTAGTTTGCGCCGCTCCAGCTCATGAAGGCGACGAGCATATTCTGGCCGAGCGCCATCTGTCCCTCTGCGGTCGACGAGGTGTTCGCGAGAACCTCCCCGCGCTTCACCTTGTCGCCCAGAGACACCGCTGCGCGGTGGTAGAACGAGGAGAAGTCATTCGTCCGCTGGAACGTCGTGAGCGTGTACTCCTTCTTCTTTCCGTCCTTGTTCTTCACGACGATGCGACGCGCATCGACTTCGACGACCTCACCCGCTTCCTCGGCGGTAATCATGCGGCCGGTGTCGCGTGCGGCGAGCTCCTCGATGCCGGTTGCGACGAGCGGGACCTCCTGCACGATGCACGGGGTTGCCTGCTTCTGCATATTTGAACCCATGAGTGCGCGGTTCGCGTCATCGTGGTTGATGAACGGAATCATTGAGGTCGCAACCGAGAATGCCTGGTTCGTCGCGATGTCGATGTAGTCGACGTCCTTCTTTGAGACGGTGAGCGGTTCGCCCCGGTAGCGGACTTCGAGCATATCCTGCTTAATCTTGCCGTTCTCGTCGACTTCGACTGCCGCGTGCGCGATGTTGTACTTCTCTTCCTCGTGCGCGTTCATGTAGACGATCTCGTCAGTGACGACACCCTTCTCTACCTTTGCGTACGGCGTCTCGATGATGCCGAAACGGTTGACCCGCGCGTACATGGAGAGACGGAGGATGAGTCCGATGTTCGGACCTTCCGGCGTGTGAATCGGACAGAGGCGGCCGTAGTGGCTGGGGTGCACGTCGCGCACCTCAAAGCCCGCACGCTCGCGCGTGAGGCCTCCCGGACCGAGTGCCGAGAGCGTGCGGAGTCCCTCGAGCTCTGCGAGCATGTTCTGCTGCTGCATGAACTGCGAGAGCTGGTTCGTCGTGAAGAACTCCTTGATGGCTGCCTGTAAGGGCCGCGGGTTCACGAGCTGAATCGGGAGTGAGGTCTCGGATTCGATGGTCGACATGCGGTCCTGAATGTTGCGCTTCACGCGCGTCATGCCGACGCGGATGCGCTGCTGGAGCATTTCACCGAAGTACCGGACGCGACGAAAGCCGAGGTGGTCGATGTCGTCCGCAATGGCACCCGGCGTGTGGTTCGACTCGATGATGTTTGTGAGGATAGTGACGAGGTCTTCGACGGAGATGGTGCGCTGTGCGTCCGCCTTCGCATCGGTCTTGAGGCCGAAGCGCTCGTTGAAGTGGTGCCGGCCGATTTCCGAGAGATCGTAGCGGGCTGGTGAGAAGATTGAGTCGACGAACTCCTTCGCGTTCTCGACCGTCGCGAGGTCGCCGTCGCGGAGACGTTTGTAGATTTCGATGTATGAATCATCGAGCGTCTTTGCTGGATCCTTTGCAATTGTGCGGGTGAGGTACTCCTCGGCGTGGGGGACGCTCTTCAGGAGCTTCACCATGTCCGCATCCTTCGTGATGCCGAACACACGGAACAAGGATGAGATGGGGAACTTGCGCTTCCGGTCAATCTTCACGTAGATGACGCCGTCTGCTTCGGACTCAATCTCAACCCACGCACCGCGCGCCGGGATGATTTTTGCGCCGAAGTAGGTCCGGCCCTTCGACTCCGATGTCGTGAAGAAGATGCCGTAGCTGCGGGCGAGCTGGGGGACGATGACGCGCTCGACACCGTTGATGATGAAGGTGCCGTTCTCGGTCATGACGGGGAGATCGGCGAGGAAGATTTCCTGCTCCTTCTCTCCTCCAAACGTCTTGTTCCTGAGGACGACCTGGGCGCGGAGCGGCGCCTCGTATGTGAGCTTGTTCTCGTGCGCATACTCCGGTGTCGTCTTCGGCGCACCGAGCTCATACTTCTTGAATATCAAATCGAACTTCTTCTCCGAGTAGTCGCTGATCGGCGAAAACTCCTTGAAGACTTCCTTGAGCCCCTGCTCAACGAAGTTCTTGTACGACTCGCGCTGCGGCTCGACGAGATCCGGAAGCGACACACGTGCCCCCCGGAACCGCTCGAAGTGCTTCTTCGGCAGATTCTCGAACGTCTGCTTCTCCCCCAACTGTAGTGTCTTTGTCATGAATACACCTTATGGCTAATACCCCCCGATAAATTGCCTAGAGTCACCCAAAACGACAAAAGCACGCCCAAGGCGCGTTAAAGACCGCTTACGTGTTACTCTGATTGTATTGTGTACATCACGTGGCCGCGTGACTACCTCCCCGGGGCAAAATGCCCCGCTACCTCCTCATTAAAATCGAGCAACCGAAACTCACTCACCGATTTCGTATGGGCGAGATACTACCAGAAATGGGTGAAAAGGTCAATGGGTCAGCTGTGCCTTCTGCGGTATTCCTCTATATCAGCGTGGTTCCCTGAGAGAAAAACCTTGGGAACCCGGTATTTCTTCCCCTTATGCACAAGGGCCTCCGGCCGGGTGTACGTCTCCCCTGAAGAGACCCGCTCATCCTCTAATGACTCGAACGTGCCGAGGACGCCGGGCACCTGCCTCGCGACCGAGTCAATGACGGTGAGTGCCGGGAGCTCACCGCCGGTGAGCACGTAGTCGCCGACCGAGACTTCCTCGGCCTTGAGAATCTTTTTCACGCGCGCGTCGATGCCCTCGTAGCGGCCGGAGATGAGGACGAGGTCGTCGTACTTCTCCGCGAGCTTCTTTGCCATCCTCGTATCAAACTTCTTCCCCCGAGGCGACATTATTAGAGTTTTTAGTTTGTAGTTTTTAGTTTTTAGTTTCCGTCCTACTGCCTTCTCCCAGGCACGGAGAATCGGCTCCGCGTACATCACCATGCCCGGGCCGCCGCCGTACGGACGGTCGTCGGTCTTCTTGTGCTTGTTTTTCGCAAAGTCGCGCGGGTTATAGTACTTCACTTCTATTTTCTTCCCGCGGTGCTTCGCACCCTTCCCTTTCTCCGTCTTCTGGGCCCGGCCAAGAATGGACGCGTCGGTGTACGTTTTGCAGATATCCGGGAATAGGGTGATGACGTGAAATTTCATGT
>CAYRER010000023.1:9578-14409 GCA_964423385.1 uncultured Candidatus Saccharibacteria bacterium
CCGTCGATTGCTTCGTCAAGTGACTTAGGCCCCGCCGGCGGAACATCATCAACGTTCGCTCCGGCTCCCATATCTTCGTCTGCCGGGCTCACGCTCTGGGAACGGGTCCCTCCTTCCGGTTCGTTAATCTTGAGGTTTACGCGCGCGTCATTCTTCATACCGACAACGCGGAGGAGTGTGCGGATTGCCTTTGCCGTGTTGCCTGAGCGTCCGATAATTTTACCCATGTCCTCTGCGTGTACATCGAGGGTGAGAAGGACACCCATCTCGTCTACCGTGCGGTTGATTCTGACGCTCTCCGGGTGGTCGACGAGCGACTTAACTAAGGTTTCTAGAAACTGCTGGTCTAGTTCCATATGTGTAGAACTTACTTCTGGTAATCGGCCGTGACGTTCTTTCTGAAACGTACTAGAGAGAATGGTAGCAGGCGGACCGCATAATTTCAAATTGCATACAGTTCAAAACAAACCCCCGCGAGCACTCGCGGGGGTTTGTTGTATGAAATTTATTTTGCCTCTTCTGGTGTTGCTTCTGCCGGGACTTCCGCCGCTTCTGCGACAGGTTCTGCCGGTGCGTCTGCTGCTGGTGCGACTTCTGGTTCTGCGGGAGCTTGCCCCAGGGCACCCTCTCCGACTTCGTCGTGGCCCAGGCCAGCTTCTCCGGCCTCGCCGTTCACCTCCTTCACCTTGTCTGCGACCGCCTTAGCGTCCGCCTCTGCCTTCGCTTTCGCTTCTGCTTCCGCCTTGAGCTTCGCTTCGTCGATGATTGGAGACTTCTTTGAGAGTACGTTCTTCTTCTTTCCTTCGATGACTTTCTCGGTGACGAGGAAGTTGTGCATCGTATCAGAGACCTGCACGCCCTTCGCAATCCACTCCTTCGCCTTTGCTGTGTCTATCTTGAAGGCGCCGCTCTTCGGCTCGTAGGAACCGAGGAGATCGATATTCTTACCGCGCTTTGCGGCGTTGCGTGAATCGGTAACAACCACACGGAACGAGGGCTGGTTCTTGCGGCCGATTCGCTGTAGACGCATCTTTAACATAGTGCCCGGAAGAGTACCAGAGTGAGCCATTTTGGTCAACCCCGGGCGGGAAACTGGCATTTTGTCCTGCTTCACAAAGAGAGCCCCACAAGGTACACTCGGACCACATGAGCAAAGAGAAATCAACCCGCCCCAGGGCGCCCTCTCATGCTTCGCAATTCACCTTGCATGAAGGCCCGATTATGATCCGTGGCAAGGGCACCGGCTTTGTTGCCGTGCCCGGACTCGACGAAGACGTCCTCATACCCCCAGAATCCCTCTCCTTTGCGCTCGACGGCGACATCGTGCAGATTGAGCTCAAGAAGAAGGTTCCCGGGAAGCGCCAGGAAGGCCGAGTCGTAAAGGTTCTCGACCGGAAGTACACCGAGTTCATCGGTACCGTACAGAAGAAAGACGGCACGTACCGCCTCCTCCCCGACAACCGGCGCATTCATGTCCGCCTCGCACTCCCCGATGCAACGAAGACCCATGAGGGTATGAAGGTGGTTGCAAAAATCGAGCGGTGGGAGAAGCCGTCATCAGAGCCGATTGCATCGATTACCGAAATCATCGGTCCGGCCGGTGACCATGAGACCGAGATGCAGGCCATCATCCGCTCGGGCGGATTCTCTGAGAACTTCCCCCGTCCCGTCGCAGAGGCCGGCAAGAAGCTCTACGCGGAAAAGGAGGAGATCTTCCGGAAAGCGGTCGAAGACACGAAGGGGCGCAAGGTGAATGGCGAAGCCAGAGAGGGTGCCCTGGGGCAAACACCCACCCGCCGCGACATGCGCGACCGGACGACGATGACGATTGACCCCGTCGACGCAAAGGACTTCGACGACGCTATTTCGCTTCATGACCTCGGAAACGGCACGTACGAGGTCGGCATCCACATCGCCGACGTCTCGCACTACGTCCGCGAAGACGACACTATCGACAAGGAGGCACAGCACCGGGGAACGTCCATCTACCTCGTCGACCGCGTCATCCCGATGCTCCCTGAGGTGCTCTCCAATGACCTCTGCTCCCTCCGGCCGAACGAGGACCGGCTCGCCTTCTCTGCCGTCTTCACTATGGACACCGAAGGAAACATCCTCCGCGAGTGGTTTGGGCAGACCATCATCCACTCCAACAAGCGCTTCAGCTACGAGGAAGCACAACAGGTCCTCGATTCAGGGGTCGGACCCCTAAATGAAGAGCTCGAGATTCTCATGGGTATTGGGCGGAAGCTCCGGAAGGCACGCTATGAGGAGGGCGCGATTGCGTTCGACCAAGCCGAGGTGAAGTTTGAGCTCGACCCTTCCGGGAAGCCCATCCGTGTGTACGCGAAAGTACGGACCGAGACGATGCTTATGATTGAGGACTACATGCTCCTCGCAAACCGCAGAGTCGCGGAATTCGTCTACCGGCACACGAAGGAGAAGGGGCGCGATGCGGCATTCGTGTACCGCGTTCACGACCTTCCGAACCCGGACAAGATTGAGGAGCTTTCCATCTTCCTTCACGCCTTGGGCTACGAATTCAAGGCGCACAGGGGCATCGTCGACGCGCGGGACATAAATGCGCTCCTCAAGCAGATTGAGGGGACGCCCGAGGAGAACCTCATCAAGACTGCAACCATCCGCTCGATGGCGAAGGCAGTGTACACGACAAAGAACATCGGGCACTTCGGCCTCGCCTTTAAGTACTACACGCACTTCACGTCCCCTATTCGTCGCTACCCTGACCTCATGGCGCACCGGCTCCTCCGGAAGCACCTCGACGGTTCCATTATCCGCGGGAAAGAGCTCTCGAAGTACGAACGCCTTTCCGTGCAGTCATCAGAGCGAGAGATTACCGCCGTCACCGCCGAGCGCGATTCCATCAAGTACAAGCAGGTGGAGTACATGTCAGATAAAGTGGGTCAGGAGTTTACCGGCATCGTGACGGGCGTGACGGACTGGGGCATCTACGTTGAAGAAAAAGAATCGAAGTCTGAGGGTATGGTCCGTCTCTCATCAATACGTGCAGACTACTTCACCCACGAGGCGTCGAAGTACCGCGTGAAGGGTTCAAAGACGGGAAAGACGTACTCCCTCGGCGACGAAGTCCGGGTCCGGCTCACGCGAGCTGACATGGAGGAAAGAGTCATTGACTTCGAACTCGTGTAACCCGAGAACATACAAAGAGGGCTCGCCGAAGCGAGCCCGTTTCCGTTTTCGTGAGTCCATCGTCAGTCCCACCCGTACTCGAGGGGGCCCGTGTACCGTGAGGAATTGATTCCGAGAAGCACGCACCAAGCGCGCGCCTGCTCCGGATTTGCCTCCCGGCACTCAACCTTCTGGTGGATTCCGATTGAAACGACACCTACCGCGCGTGGGATGTCACCGCACGCGACGTGGTCCCCGACGACCTCCTGGCCGTGAGGATTGAGCACCTCCTTCGCAACTCCGTTCACAACATCACCGAAACACTGCTCCCGCGCGCTCATCGTCATCTCCTTTCGAGCACCTGTTTACCCTTCTATTATCCTCCTGCAATACTTCCTACGCAACGTCAATGTGCACAGGTACGAAAAGCCCGCCGGAGCGAGCTTCTCGCCGGCGGGTGGTGCCCGGATTCAGAGGTGGGGGGTGAAGTTTCCCTTGGTCGCGTTCTTGGCGTTGCTCGGGCCGATGCCGTGGACGTCGAGCGGCTTCTTCCGCCGGGCGGGCCGTTCGGTCGAGCTCGCGAGGTTGTCGTTCACACCCGGATGCTCGGGGGCTTCCTTCTTCTGCCTGTTCTCCATCGGGACTTCTCCTCTTCTCTGTCTGGGGTTGGTTGTGCCGCTAAATCTTTCAAGCGACACACAAATTTCGCACAGTGTAGAACTGCTGTCAATTAAAATTATCCAGATGCAAGAAATTATTTCGCAACAGCTACGGCTTCGTCGAATTTTACAGACAATAATTTTGAGACGCCGTCGCCTGCCATCGTCACGCCGTAGAGAACGCCGGCGCGACCCATCGTCTCACGGTTGTGCGTAATCAAAATGAGCTGAGACTTCTCGGCGAGCGCAGAAATCATGTCGCCGTAGCGCCGGCTGTTTGCCTCATCAAGTGCGGCGTCGGTCTCATCGAGGATGACGAAGAGGGGCGGGTTCACCTGGCTCATTGCGAAAATGAGCGCAATCGAGGTGAGCGCGCGCTCGCCGCCCGAGAGCATATCGAGTCCCCGGACACGCTTATTGGGGAGCTTCACATCAACCTCAATGCCTTCCTCCGCCTCCTCTTCGACGCCCTCCTCCCCTTCTGCCTCAAACGCAGACTCGCCGTCCTCGAGTTCCTCCTGCTTCTTCGGTTTCGGCTTCACCCGGATGAGCTCTGCGGAACCGCCGCCGAACATGAGTGTGAAGAACTTGCTGAACTCTGTTCCAATCTTTTCGATGCCGGTCGCAAACTGCTCGTTTAAGTCCCGCGTGAGTTCCTCAATGAGCGCCTCGAGCTTTGTGACGGATTCGGTGAGGTCAGTGATTTCACGGACGAGGAAGTCGTCGCGGTCCTTCACCTCCTTGTACTCACGGAGAATGTCATCGTTGCTTCCCGTGCCGAGCTCTTCGAGCCGGATTTTCATGCGCTCAAGCTCGCGCCGCCGGTTCTCTTGGACCTTCCGCTCCTCGGAGACAATGTCATCCTTTGAAACCTGGGTCCCGTCCTCTTTCTGTATGACGTGCTCGAGGTACGCGGTTGCGCTCCTCCCCAAGAGCGACACCGCTTCCTGGAGCTCGTCCTTGAATTCCGCGCGATCGCGGGCGAGGAGGCCGAGCTCTCGGTCGATTGCCTCAAGCTTCTGCTC
>CAYRER010000024.1:0-7208 GCA_964423385.1 uncultured Candidatus Saccharibacteria bacterium
CTGTCAAGCACGTCACTTCCTCGAGTGATACTTCTTATGGATATCACGGAGGTGCTTGTCGGTGACATGCGTATACACCTGCGTCGTCGCGATGTTCGCGTGCCCCAAAAGTGCCTGCACGGAGCGGAGGTCGGCGCCGTTACTGAGGAGGTCGGTCGCGAATGAGTGCCGGATGACGTGTGGCGTCACCTTCCGCGTGATGCCCGCGATGGTCGCGTACTTCTTAATGATGCGCTGGACCGAGCGGGGCGTGAGGCAGAGGTACTTGTTCTTCACCTCGTCTTTCTTCATTTTCTTTCCGTACTGGATGAACATTGCGTCGTCGAAATCCTTCCGCTCCTTGAGGTACGCACGAAGCGCATCCTTCGCAGTGTCGGAGAGGAACACGACGCGCACCTTGTCGCCCTTTCCACGGACCGAGAACTCGTCGCGCGAGAGGTCGACGTCTTCCTGGGAGAGCGCGCAGAGCTCGGAGACACGGAGGTCGGTCGAGAAGAGAAGTTCGAGCATCGCCTTGTCGCGGAGCCCCTGAATCGTGCTCACGTCGGGACCCTCCATGAGGCGAGTGAGCTCAGCGGATGAGATGAGATCGAGCGAACGGTCGGGTACCTTCGCGAGCTCGATGCGCTCGGGGTTTAAGGATTCGACGCCGCGCTTCCGCAGGTACTTGAGGAACGCGCGGAGCGCGATGAGGTAGTAGTTCTGGGTTTTGCGCTTCAGCGTATCGACGTTCCGGCCGACTTTCGTGCCCGGCTGGCGGTTGAGTCAGAGACGGTACTCACGCACCTGCGACTCGAAGAGCGACTCCGGCTTCTCCGCCTTCGCGCACTCGAGGAAACGGGTGAGGTAGTGGTTGTAGTTTCGGACCGTGTGGATGCTCCGACCCTTTTCAATCTCGAGGTACTCCAAAAATTCACGTTTGAGGTCGGTGAGGGTCATACGTACGTACATTATACATACTCCGCGTCGCACAATATTTCATGAAACAAGCCACACCGGTGTTTTGGTGTGGCCGTTCAACGATCTGCTCCCGCGAATCGAGTATCACTTCTCGAGGACAGATGGATGCTCGGCGAGGTCCTCCTTCATGTACGGGGCCGAGACATGGAACATCATCGCGGCAACCTCCGCAGACACGAAGAGATGTCCGACGATTTCATGTCCCAGGTGACCGAGCTTTCTATGCTTCGCGTACTGGTCCCGGAGCTTCTGCTCGTTGAGGTCACGCGCCATCGCCCGGAGGACGACAGTGAGCGCATCGTACCGCAGATTCGCAAGCCTGCGGCCCAAATCTTCGAGACTTTCAGCCCTGGGCGGAACTGTGCTGTGCGCCATTGGTGTACCTCCTCTATGGGTTTGATACTTCCAGGGATTCCTGCCAGGTACTTTAACCAGGGGTTGCGGAGTTTGTCAAACTGTGGTAGAGTAGGTGCAACCTTCGCAGGTTAGGAAGTAACGGCGTCCTTTTGCTCCATCTAAGCAAAGTGACGCGTTTTTAAACACCATGCTTACCAAACGAAAGAAAGAGAACGCGATTAAGGACGTTCGTCGGCACGACAGCGACACCGGTTCGCCTGAAGCGCAGGTTGCGATTCTCACGAAGCAGATTGAGGATCTCTCGAAGCACCTGAAGAAGAACGCAAAGGACTTCCACTCACGACGTGGGCTCCTCCAGATGGTCGCAGACCGTCGGAAGCACATGAAGTATCTCGAGAAGAAGGACGAGAAGACCTACAAGTCGCTCGTCAGGAAACTCGACCTCAAGAAGTAAAGGCGGCTCAGGTAGGAACCGCGCGCGTTCTCCCGAACGCGCGCGGTTTCCATTCTGGGGAAGCGCGGGAAAGCCAATCTGCTATACTATGCGGAGGGGCGTGGGTTTTTTATCAAGCAGTTTTTAAAGAAACGGACGTTTCAAAAGATTTTTTATGGGAATTATCAAGCAGAAAGAACAGCGCGTCGCTATTTTCATCGACACGCAGAACCTCTACCACAGTGCAAAGAACATTTACCGGACGAAGGTGAACTTCGGGGCTGTCGTGAAGGCGGCACTCGGCGACCGGAAGCTCGTGCGCGCCATTGCGTACGTCGTCACGACGGAGACCGGTGAGGAACAGTCGTTCTTCGAGGCACTCGAGAAGACGGGCATCGAGGTGAAGACGAAGGACCTCCAGGTTTTCTTCGGTGGAGCGAAAAAGGCCGACTGGGACGTGGGGCTCGCCGTCGACGCCATCAAGCACTCACAGAAGGTGGATGCTATCGTCATCGCTTCGGGCGACGGCGACTTCATTCCGATGGTTGAGTACATCAAATCGCAGGGCTGTCAGGTTGAGGGCATCGCCTTCGGCAAATCGAGCTCGGGGCGGCTCCGGGAGAGTCTTGATGACTTCATCGACATGGACGAGAGCCCGCAGACGTTCCTCCTCGGCATGCGAGGCGGGGGGAGCCGGCCGCGCCGGCCGGCGGCGGGAGTAAAGCGCGTCGTCGGCGCAGACACGAAAGACTGATTCTTTTTGAAACCGCCGCCCCTCCGGGGCGGCGGTTTCTTTTTACCGGCGTTCTGCTAGACTGGGCCCATTACAATATATAAGAGAGCGACCTGAATAGGTGGGTTTCAAACATTCTGTTTGAAATTCAAAATTCGGGCCGCTCGTACACACGAGCATGGAGAAAAAGACATATTCCATCGACCTCGAGGGGAAAACCCTCACCGCAACCTTTACCAACCTGGTGAACCAGGCGCACGGCTCGGTCCTTGTCGGCATGGGTGAGACTGTCGTCCTCGTCACTGCCGTCATGGGCCGGAGCACGTCGAGCATGTCGTACTTCCCGCTCTCGGTCGAGTTTGAGGAGAAATTCTACGCGACTGGACAAATTCTCGGGAGCCGGTTCCAGCGGCGCGAGGGACGCCCGTCCGAAGCAGCGGTGCTCTCGGCACGCATCGTCGACCGCACCATCCGCCCCCTGTTCAACCATGCGCTCCGGAACGAGGTACAGGTCATCGTGACCGTACTCTCGGCGGGCGAAGACGACCCGGACACGCTCGGCGTCATCGGTGCATCGCTCGCCCTCTCTGTCTCTGATATTCCGTGGGACGGGCCGGTCGGTTCGGTTCGCATCGGCAAAAGACGGGAAACCGGCGACATCGTCATCAATCCGACGTACCCTGAACGGGAAGAGGGGCTCCTCACGTACGAAGTGCTCGCCTGCGGAAAGGACGGGTCCATCAACATGATTGAGACTGCCGCGTTTGAAATCACCGAAGCAGAAGTCGTCCACGCACTCGAACACGCGGTCCGCATCAACACCGCGCTCGAAACGTGGCAGAAACAAATTGTCGCCGACATCGGAAAAGAAAAGCGTGTCGTCGAACTACCCGAGCTTGGCGAGGACGCACTCGCGCTCTTTAACAAAGAAATTGCCCCGAAGCTCCGAGAAGCTCTCTTCAGCAACCAGTCGGGGAAACGCCACCTCTATGAGCTCAAGGACGCGTGGCTCTCGCTCCTCAGTGAGACGCTTCCCGATGCCGACCAGGCGCTCGCCGGCGAGCACTTTGAACACGCGGTCGATGCAGAACTCCACCGCGGCGTCATCCATGACAAAGTGCGTCCCGATGGACGAGGGCTCGACGAGGTGCGCCCCCTCTATGCACAGGCGGGCGGCATCTCTCCAGCGCTCCACGGCTCCGGCATCTTCTACCGGGGGGAGACGCACATCTTCACGGCGCTCACCCTGGGCGGGCCCGACGCATCACAGATTCTCGACACGATTGAGGAGAGCGGGACGAAGAAACACTTCATGCACCACTACAACTTCCCGCCGTTCTCGGTGGGCGAGACCGGGCGCATCGGCGGAACGAACCGCCGCATGATCGGTCACGGCGCCTTGGCAGAGAAGGCGCTCGTCGCGGTCATTCCGGAGAAGACCGTGTTCCCGTACACCATCCGCCTCGTCTCAGAAACGATGGCGTCGAACGGCTCCTCTTCGATGGGTTCGGTGTGCGCGTCGACTCTCGCCCTCATGGACGGCGGAGTTCCCATTACGCGTCCAGTTGCCGGCATCGCGTCGGGCCTCATGATGGAAAACCATGACACGTACCAGCTCATCACCGACATCCAGGGGCCGGAAGACGAACATGGCGACATGGACTTCAAGGTCGCCGGTACGCGCGCGGGCATCACTGCCATCCAGATGGACGTGAAGGTAGAGGGTGTACCCGTGCGCATCCTCGCCGAAGCCCTGGAGAAGGCGAAAGCGGCGCGACTCCACATCCTCGACACAATTGAGGCAGAGCTTCCTGCGCCGCGCGCGGATATCTCACCGCGTGCGCCGAAGATTATTGTCATGCAGGTGAAGCCCGACCAGATTGGGCTCGTCATCGGCTCGGGAGGCAAGACCATCAACGGCATCAAGGAAGAAACCGGCGTCGAAGAAATCACCATCGAGGATGACGGCACCGTGTACATCACCGGCAAGAACGGCACTGCAGAGCTTGCGCAGGCGCGCATCGCGGAGCTCACCCGGACGTTCGAAATCGGCGAACGGCTCGAGGTTGAAATCACCCGCATCGCAACCTTCGGCGCGTTCGCGCGGATGAACGCGCAGACCGAGGGACTCATCCACATTTCAGAAATCGTCCCGTGGCGGCTCGAGAACCTCGACGGCGTCCTCAAGCTCGGCGACCGCGTCCCTGTCGTCGTCTCAAAAATCGAGGAGGGGAAGGTTGGGCTCTCCATCAAGAAGGCAGACCCTTCGTGGTGGGAGAAGAAGGGACTCAAAGCGCCGGAGAAGAAATAGGAAAGATTTTCAAAACGCCCGCGGCAAGAGCCGCGGGCGTTTTGTGTGAATGAACCGCCTCTCTATCCTTCTGATTCGTGCGATACTAGTGAGAAGTACTCTCACCGAGAGGCGCGTGTTTTCATGAGCAACGCACCCGCACCACAACCGAACCAAGATGCAGAACTCGGCATCACCTTCTCGAGCGCACCGGAGCGTGCGCGCGGCGCAGATGGCGAGCCGAAGATGCACACACCAACACCGGAGGAAATGGCGCAGGACTCAGAGGCATCAAAACAAGCTGGTGTCTTCGACGTCGCGAAGGCGTTCACCGCGAAGCATGAGCTCGGCACCATCGTCACCGACAAGAAGCGCGGGCGCACCTCGCTCTCTGAGAATCTCCAGTCAGCATGGGGGCAGTGGTGGGGAGGGGTGAAGAAGAACGCCGCACCCGCGCTCTCAAACCTCGGGGCGAAGCTGGAGAAGAATGAACGGATGGAGGCGCGGGTACCGAAAGCAGAAACGCGCACCGCGGTCATCGAGACTGCGGCAAAACACGCGGTCATGGCGCCGAAGGATGACCACGCGGTCGTCATTGAGAAGGTGAAGACCTTCAAGCGCGACGTCGAGCGGGTCACCGGAACACCGTTCACCGTAAAGGAAGCTCCGAAGAAGCCGGAAGATGCCGCCCCGCGCTGGTCGCACACCGTCGACGAGAAAGCACCGACGCCACCGAAACCGCCGGCGCCTCCACCGCCCGCCCGCCCGGTCGCGGCGCCCGACCTCCGGGAAACCATGGTCGCGCCGGTTGTTGAGAAGCGCATCAAGCGCGACATCACCGACTTCTATAAAAAAGAGCCGGGGAGAAAAGCGCCCGAGGCACCTCGGAAGAGCACCGTTGCAAACCAGCTCGCGTACATGCACATCCCGGGAACCGTTGCGAAGCGAGAAGACCCGATTCCGAAACGTCCGGCAGTCGCACCCGTCATCCAGCACTCGGCGGAGGTGTCTCCCGCGGTTTCACGCGATGTGCCGGTTCCTGAGACGGTGCCTGAAGTCGGGTACGTCGCGAAGGTAAAGCCAGAGTCACCCGTGAAACCGCCGAGACAGGGGCCGGCAGTTGGTGTTCAGGTACCGGACGTCCCTCTCCCTGGTGCAATCGAAGCAGAATCTCTGCCCGAGTTTCACGAAGAGAAACAGGTGCCGGTACAGCGCGAACCGGGCACGGTCGAGCGTGCGGGCGATGCGCACGAACCGATTCTCGGAGACCGCGCCCGCGCCGCGCTCCTCTGGGGCGCAGCACCGGGAGCGGTTCTCCTCGGTGTCATTGTGTTTGCCGTGCTCATGAGCGGAGGCGGCGAACCGGGCACGGTCGAGCGCGCGGAGGAGCGTGAAACATCCCCGGTTGCTGTCGCTCCAGAACCCTCGCTCATCGACGTTGATGAGCAGACGCCGATTCCGCTCACCAGCCGGCGTGCGTTCATGGAAACACTCGCATCCCTGGTGAGCAGAGCGCCTGCAGGAACCCGGCAGTTCTATCCGACCGCCGCGACGGAGGCGGGTGAGCGCACGCTCACCGCAGAAGAGTTCTTCCGCACCCTCGACACCGGCCTCCCGGAGAGCACCGTGCGCTCGCTCAATGATACGTTTGTCCTGGGGAGCATCACGGCGGGAAAGAACGAGGCGTTCCTCATCCTCCGCTCATCGAGCTTCGACGCACTCTTCGCCGGCATGCTCGCGTGGGAGCGGACCATCTTCAGCGACCTCTCACCGCTCTTCGATGACACGTACGTCGAAGCAACCTCATTTACCGACCGCGTGCGCGACAACCGTCCCGTCCGCATCCTCTACGATGCGGTGGGTGGGGAGGCGATGGCATACACCTTCGTCGGGGGGAACACCGTGGTCATCACCGCATCCGTTGATGCGCTCAACCGCGTCGTGAGCGGAATGTAGCGCGCCTTTCGTCTCGCCGGCAGGGTGGTATACTCTTCCCATGAGTACAGACACCGAGAAGTACCGAGCACAGCTCGATGATATGCTCCGCACCATCACCGCGGAGCTCAAGGAAGTGGGCATTCACAACCCGGAGAATCCGCAGGATTGGATTGCCGTCCCCGAAGACCTCGATGCAGAAGAGCCAGATGAAAATCTCGCCGCGGACGCAGTCGAGGAGTGGGATGAACGTCGAGCGCTCGTCGCAACGCTCGAGGGGAGGTACAACGCAATCGTCGCCGCACTCGGCAGAATCCAGACGGGGACATTTGGCACCTGCGAGGTGTGCGGCACGGACATTGAGGCGGCGCGCCTCGATGTAAACCCCGCCGCACGAACGTGCATCGCGGACCGCGAAAAAGAGTCGTCACTTTAAAAAAGAAACGTATGTCGGTCGCGCGCGTCTTTTCTCTCCAGCCATCCGTCACCGGTGCCGACAT
>CAYRER010000024.1:7308-14046 GCA_964423385.1 uncultured Candidatus Saccharibacteria bacterium
GTATGTCGGTCGCGCGCGTCTTTTCTCTCCAGCCATCCGTCACCGGTGCCGACATCGTCACGATTGAAACAGACCTCTCCCGGGGTCTGTTTCAGTTTGCAGTCGTCGGCCTTCCCGGGAAGGCGGTCGAGGAGGCGCGCGACCGTGTGAACAGCGCGATAAAAAATTCGGGACTGAAATCGCCGAAGAGCGAAAACCACAAAGTTGTCATCTCACTCGCGCCCGCTGACTTGAAAAAGGAAGGGCCACTCTTCGACCTGCCGATGGCCCTCTCGTACCTCATCGCGTCGGGAACGCTCCGCGCCGATGTGTCGCACACCGTGTTCATCGGTGAGCTCGCGCTCGACGGGACGCTCCGACCAGTTCGCGGCGTCCTCCCCATCGTGACGAAGGCGAAAGAGGCGGGATTCCAGGAAGCGGTCGTGCCGTTTGAGAACCGCGAGGAAGCCGCGCTCATTCCCGGCATCCGCGTGACGCCCGCTCGCTCGCTCACGGAAGTTGTCCTCCACCTCGATACGAAGCACGAACAGCATGCCCGCATTGACGAGTGTCCGCCGACGCAGATTCCGAACCTCTGGGATGAGGGGTCCGTCCGGCTCGAGGACATCCGCGGACAAGAGTCGGCGAAACGCGGACTCATGATTGGCGCCGCCGGCCGGCACAACGTCATTATGGTGGGGCCTCCCGGCACGGGAAAGACAATGCTCGCACGCGCATTTCAATCGATTCTCCCTCCGCTTACGACCGAAGAGGCGCTCGAGGTAACATCCATTCACTCGATTGCAGGAACCGGTGAAGGCATCTCATCACGTCCACCGTTCCGCGCACCGCACCACACCGCCTCGTACACCGCACTCGTCGGCGGAGGAACTCACCCGAAGCCGGGTGAGGTGACGCTTGCCCACCGGGGCGTCCTCTTTCTCGACGAGTTTCCCGAGTTTGAACGGCGGGCGATCGACGCGCTCCGCCAGCCCCTCGAGGACCGGGTCGTTTCCATTTCGCGCGTCCACAGTAACGCGCTCTTCCCGGCGGACTTCATCCTCCTCGCCGCAATGAACCCGACGCGGGGAGGAGACGAAGGTGGAGACTATGCACACCAGATGCTTGAGACCTACAAAAATAAAATCTCCGGCCCCATCCTCGACCGCATCGACCTCTGGCTCTCGGTACCGCACGTCGACTATGACACCCTGACCGAGAAGCGAGCCCTGAACCCTTCCGGAGTTCGGAGCGAGACAGACGAAACACGCGCAAAAATCGCCCGGGCGCGGGAACGTCAGAAGCGCCGTTTCGCTCACGCCGGCATCACAACGAACGGCGAGATGTCCGCCCGCGACATTGAGACCTGCATCGAGCTCACCGAATCGGTTGCGACCCTCCTCAAAAACTCCGCGCAGAAGCTCGGCCTCTCACCCCGCTCGTACCACCGCCTCATCAAAGTCGCACGGACCATCGCAGATTTGGAGGATAAAGAGCATATTGAAGAAAGTCACGTCCTCGAAGCATTGCACTTTAGGGTGAAAGTCTAAAAAACGAGAACTGTATTAGGTAAAAAGAAAACGGCGAACCAAATGGTTCGCCGTTCGCTCTCAGAGGAACGACAAGGGACGGTCATACAGGTCGAACGTCTCAGCCACGATCACGTACTTCTTCCGCACCGTGACTCCGCGACACGCAATGAACCACTGGTGCCCGGCATGGATAGCGTACTTCAGGCGTTTACGACGCATCTTCTCCGCGTATTCCGGATCCAGCTCTTCGACTTGATGGCGCGTGAGAATCTTGGGGGAGAAGAAGAACCGCGGGGAATAATCAATCTCCTGTGAGGCATACATCCCAACCTGTCGGCCTTCGACCGTCAGGAGGAAATGGCAGGAGACCTTGGTGTAAAACTTGACGGAAATAGGATCCGCACGGTCAGGACCAACGTGCAACCTGTACCACTCCAACGCTCCCGTGACGCTCCTCGAGGGCACGTTGTAGGGAACAGACCTCCAAGACAGAGGTCCGCTACGTTGCGAAAAGACAGCGACGGTCTTAACGTGAAGTTTTTCAATCTTCCCGTTCTGCACAACCCCACCGGAATCTTCTTTCATTTGAATCCTTTCGTTGGGAGCGAAGATTCGCCCGGTTTTCATTGCAGAGACTCCTGAACTGGCACAGGTAGTGCTCGCGTGTTTCTCGAGAGATAGGCTCAAGTGTCTCGACCTCCTGCATAAGCGAGTTGAGGAATGAGTCGTAACGTAACGGATCTCGCTCCTTCAATCCGAGCAGGTACAGGTACGACCTCTCGAGACTGCCCCAGTACTGGTCACCTGCCTTGGCCATCGGGTACAGTCGGATGACCCCTTGGAGGGACATCATTCTCATCTCGATGCGGGCAAGGGTCCTTCCGAACATGAGTCTTCGGAACAGGTACAGCGGGACCAGGAAGAAATCAAACATATGTGTCCTTTCATTTCAAAGAAGGGGAGAGCAATCCGAGAATGATTTTACGACAAAATCACGTCCTGTCAATGATTAGTCACATTTCTAATTCTTAGACAAGACGATTTAAAATCTTTACAATCATTGTTTTTTTGATATATTAGTCATTAATATATGACTTTCAATAGAAACACGTACCTCAGGAGTGCCCTGAAAGCTGGTCTTTCGAGCAAGGCGAGTGCCGTGTACGTGACACTCCTCGAGGCACAAGCACCCCTCTCCCCGAAAGCAATCATTCTTCGGTCGTACCTTCACCGCCAGTACGTCTATGATGCCCTAGAGGAACTCTCGCTCCGCAATCTCGTTGTTAAGAGCGGGGAAAGGAAACGAGTCACATACATCGCGGGAAGTCCAGATCAGCTCCTTCGGGAAGCAGAGAAACAGCGTCTCGACACGCTCGACGGAGTATCTGAGCTCATGCGTCTCTATGACAAATCTCCAGCCGGGGTTGTTGAGGTTATCCGTGGGAGTCGTGCAGTTATTGACGATGAGCTTGCACAAATGGGGAGTATGCCGAGCGGGAGCTCGCTCGATATCATCGGCGGGGCGGGTATGCACTGGGTGGAGCTTTTTGGAGAAAAGGTGGGTGTGTGGGAGAAAATCAGAAAAGAGAAAAATATCAAGCTCCGCTATATAGGGAGTGGTAAAGATGTTCGATACAACAGGGAAAAAAGCCCCATACATCACGAGTCACGGCTTATTCCGAATATCGGAGACATTGTGAACATAGTCGTGCGGGAAGACAGCGTGAGCTTCAACATCTACGAACCTGAGATTGTGGTCGTCCGTGTGAAAAGCAAGCACGCTGTAATGAGCCAACGAGCACTCTTCGAGGTTCTATGGGCAGTCGCTACGTAGTTTAAGACAAAATACTAAGAACGCATTTCAGTGCACACCATATGAATCGCTGGTTCCAGAAAAATGCACAAAATAGATGCAGACCGCGAAGCACGACCACAGTAAAAAGAGCCGTACAAGAGTACGGTGATTTTTTTATGAAGCGCGACAAAGTGCTACGATTCTAGAACTTTAGTCTTTGGATGCAGTTCAGGACGAACCGTTTTTCAAAACACTCAGAAAGCTATCGAATACGAGGCGCGGATTAAAAAATCCGCGAGCCGTATATTCATACGGTAAGCGGATTTTTTATGAACACAACAAAGTAGACGAGGGCTTTCTGAGTGTTTTGACTAGAATGGGTTCCGCGCGCCGCGAACCTCAAAGTGAAGGTGCGGGCCGGTCGAACGTCCGGTGTTACCCATGTAGCCGATGACCTGACCCTGCGCAACCCGGGTGCCTACGGCAACCGCAGTTCGCGAGAGGTGCGCGTAGAGCGTCTGTGTCCCGTTTGCGTGCTTCACAACAACATAGAGGCCGTACCCGCCGTTCCAGCCGGACGCCTTCGAAACGATGACCTCGCCCGCCGCCGCCGCATATATAGGAGTGCCCACCGGACCGCCGAAGTCGACGCCGTTGTAGCCATGGATGCCCTGCGTGCGGACGGTACCCGGAGCCGGGTGCGTGAATCCGGCACTCCCGCCGCCCGTCGCAACGCCGCGCGCTGACGAACCCTTCGCCGGAGCCGGCGCACTCACGATGCCATTGGGGATAATGATGGTGTCGCCCGCGGTGATGTCCTCGGCCGAGGCGAGCTGGTTGTAGCGGAGCGTGTCCTCAATCGTCGAGGCGAGTTCCTCCGCCTTCGCGTCGGGGAGGTACTTCTTCACGATAGATTTGAGCGTGTCGCCCTTCTTCACAACGTGGCGGACGCCGGTAATCGGGAGGATGATGAGCTCGTCGCCGGGGCGGATTTTGTCTGCGTTCGTGAGGTCGTTCGCCCAGAGGACAGTCTTCGCGGAGACATCGAACATCTCAGCAATCTGGGAGAGCGTGTCCCCTTCGCGGACGACGTAGAGGCTGATTTCGCCGTTTTTGGTCTTCGAGCTTGCCTTCTCATCACCTCCGGCGATGTCGCCGGCCGGTACGAGGGCGCCGTCCTCGACGATGATGTCACCGCCTCCCTTTGCCGGGTTCGGGTCGGTGTGGAGTGCGGCACGGAGGAGTGGCATCGTCTGAAGATTCTGGGTTTCAGCGTATGAAATCGGTGTCGGCTCAGCCGCAGCCGTCTTGCCGAAGAGCATGGAGAGCACTCCAGCGTGCACCGAGAGCGGTACCATGAGCACGCTCATAAGGAGAAAGAGCTCGGTGGCGAGCCACTTTGCCTGTCCGTATGTCATCTCTGGAGCTACTGCCGTGTGGTTGCTCTCTCGAGAATCGTGTTGGTTCTGTTTTATATTCGTGGGTTATGGTCTCGCCGCAAGCCAGCCGGTACGGTAGTGTCTGAAACAAAAAGAGCGGTCACTTCTGGTCGCTCCAAGACGCCTTTCAGTAGCGCCGAGTACCATCATATCGGAGGAGGGGGGAGGGTCAACCTTGCCAAACTCCGTTGTCCACAGCGGGGTAAAAAGTAGTATTTTGCCCTGTTTTAGAGCCATTTTTGGGGACTTTCCACCCGATGAAAAATATTGTGTGGTGTTTTTTCCCTTTCTACGGCTCAACTGCCTGGAATATGCCCCCGACGTGGTATAGTTGAACCCGCATGAGCACCTCTCCGGCAACCAAAGAACACCTTGAAGGCCTCAATGAAGCGCAGAAAAACGCCGTTTTATCGACGGAAGGGCCCCTCCTCGTCCTCGCCGGAGCCGGCTCCGGGAAGACCCGGGTCATCACCCACCGCATCATTCACCTCATCCTCACAGGGGTCGCCCCCGAGCGCATCCTCGCCGTCACCTTCACCAACAAGGCGGCGAAGGAGATGCGCGAACGGGCGCTCCATCTCCTCAAGACGTACCGCGCCTCGGCACGCGCCGGCATGGAGAACGTCCCTACGGTGACCACCTTCCACTCACTCGGCGTCCGCATCCTCCGGGAAGAACATGAGGCAGTGGGTCTCCGGAAGCGCTTCACCATCTACGACCGGAGCGACTCCTCCTCTGCGGTGAAGAAGGCCCTGGAGCGTGCCGGGCAGGATCCCAAACAGTTCGAACCCCGGCGCATCCTCGGCATGATTTCTCGTGCAAAGGGCGACGCAATGAGCGCCATTGACTATGCCGGCGGGGCAAAGAGCTACCCGGAGCGCGTCGCGGCGGAAGTGTGGAAGCACTACGACGATATCCTCAGGGAGGATCAGGCGCTCGACTTCGACGATCTTCTCACAAGGACACTCTTCCTCCTCAAGAGCCGCCCCGATATCCTCGAGAAGTACCGAGACCGCTACCAGTACGTCCACATCGACGAGTACCAGGACACAAACCGCGTGCAGTACGAGATTGCACGGCTCCTCGTCGGTGAGCGTGCAAACCTCTGCGTCGTCGGCGACGTTGACCAGAACATCTACTCCTGGCGGGGGGCCGACATCAAGAACATCCTCCAGTTCGAGCGTCACTTCCCGAACGCGAAGATTGTCATGCTCGAGGAGAACTATCGCTCGACGCAGACCATCATCGCCGCATCGAACGATGTCATCGAGAAAAATGTGAACCGGCCGGAGAAACGAGTCTTCACGAAAAACCACGAGGGCGAGCTCATCTCGCTCTACGCGGCGATGAGCGGACAGGACGAGGCGGAGCATGTAGCCATGACCGCAAAAAACCTCATCAAAAATGGCGCCTCGCCGAGCGAGATTGCGGTCCTCTTCCGGACGAACTTCCAATCACGCGTCCTCGAGGAGGCATTCCTCGGCTTCGGCGTACCGTACCAGGTTTTGGGCACGCGGTTCTTCGAGCGCCGGGAAATCAAGGACGTCCTCTCATACCTTAGGTACCTCGGCAACCCCGACTCGACCGCCGACTTCGTCCGCATCGTGAACACGCCCGCGCGCGGCATCGGGAAAGTCACCGTGCTCAAGGTGGTCGAGGGGCGGGCGGGCGACATCTCCGGAAAAATCCGCGAGAAACTCGACGGATTCTTCACGCTCATTGATGGATTCCGCGAGTACGCGGGCACACACCCCATTCACGAAACCATCGCGCACATTGTGAAGGAGGCCGGCATGGAGGATGAATTCAAGCACGGCGGCGAGGAGGGTGAGGAGCGTCTCGAGAACGTCCGCGAGCTCGTCTCGCTCGGCACGAAGTACCGTGACCTCCCCCCCGAAGAGGCGCTCGAGGCGCTCCTCGAGGATGCCGCTCTGGGGAGCGACCAGGATGAGCTCAAGGAAAAGGAGGAGTTCGACGCGGTTCGCCTCATGAC
>CAYRER010000025.1:0-7067 GCA_964423385.1 uncultured Candidatus Saccharibacteria bacterium
AAGAACCAGACACTACGTCTGGTTTTTGCTTTAGGTGCCCTCACCCGGAATCGAAACTTACAGTTTCAGTACAGGTTGTCGCTATTTTTACAAAATAGCTGGCAACCTCTTCGATTCCTCGGACCCAGGTACTAAAAAACCGGCACAAGACCGGTTTCTCAGTACCTGGGTGCCCCCACCCGGAATCGAAACTTACAGTTTCAGTACAGGTTGTCGCTATTTTTACAAAATAGCTGGCAACCTCTTCGATTCCTCGGACCCAGGTACTAAAAAACCGGCACAAGACCGGTTTCTCAGTACCTGGGTGCCCCCACCCGGAATCGAACCAGGATTTTTTCCTTAGGACGGAATCGTTCTATCCATTGAACTATGGGGGCATAAAGCGTGAGTAAAAGTGTCTCAGTAGACACTTTTACCGCTTTATGAGCCGGAGCGATGTCTCGGCTTATTCCTAAACGCCGAGACCGCAAGGCCGGGCAGGAGCCACTTATGAGCGTAGCGAATTAGTGAGCTGACGCGGGCCCGCTGATTCTAGCACAGGAAAGGACTCCTAGAAACGAGCTTTTTTGAGGTGTATAATGGCGCAATGTCATTCAAACACTCCATACTCAACTCTGCCTCTGAAGATCGGCTCGAGAAGCTCATCGCGGAGCGTCTTATGCCCGGTGCAGACAAGGAGCTCATCGACAAGCGCATCTGGGACCTCTTCGGGGAAGAGTGGTGTGTCATGGCGACCGATCTCTCGGGATTCTCGCGCCACGTCGCGAAGTTCGGCATCATTCACTTCCTCCAGACCATCTACGAGTCGGAGCGGCTCCTCATCCCCATCCTCGAGAGCCACGATGGCATCCTCCTCAAGAAAGAGGGTGACAGTTTCCTCGTCATCTTCCGGAACGTCTCGAAGGCGGTCGATGCCGCAGTCGAGATGCAACGGGTGCTCGAGGCATACAACACAGACAAGGCGGATGAAGAGAAGGTGCTCCTCTGCGTAGGCCTGGGCTACGGAAAGATGCTCCGCATCGGCGACGAGGACGTCTTCGGCGCCGAGGTGAACGCGGCGAGCAAGCTCGGCGAAGACACCGCCCGCGCAGCGGAGATTCTTGCGACCGAGGCCGTCTACAAGGGATGCAATCTCCCTGGCATCACCTTCGAGGAGATAACGGAGGTTCCGCCGGGCTCGCAGAAGGCATACAAGCTCATCGTGAAGGGGTAGGGTGTGCAGTCTGTTGCGGAAAAAGGGCTTCCTGCTCTGGTATAATTTAGACAATGTCACAAGAACACAGCGGCGACCACGAGGAAATGCTCCGGCTCCTCAGGGAGAATAATGAGCTCTTAAAGAAACTTCACCGTCACAACGTCATCGGATTTTGGCTCCGCTTCGTGTGGTATGGCATACTCATCGGGCTCCCGTTTGCCGTCTACTTTTACGTCCTTGAACCGTACTTCACCGCTCTCGGTGCAAACTACGAGACGTTCAGGCAGGGAATGGCTGAAATCCCGGGTCTCAAGGGGCTCGAGCACATACTTCCCCAGCTTGGAAACTAGTCTGTTTGGTGGTACTATATCCCGCGTCCAGACGCTCAGGTAGCTCAGTTGGTAGAGCATCTCCCTGAAGAGGAGAGGGTCGTCAGTTCAAGCCTGACCCTGAGCACAAAACAGACAGAAAACGAGACCTGCGTCTCGTTTTCTGCGTTTTGTGAGGCGGAGTCATGTTTCTGCTATTCCTAATGCAGAAACAGACGAGCCCGGGCAGGAGGCACTTATGAGCGTGAGCGAATTAGGGACCTGACGCCAGACAAGATTCGTGACCAAGCCTAACCCTGAGCAAATTACTAGCGGACGCCAAACTTGACCCTGAGAACGCTTTATACTATATCGTACATATGTACGATATAGTATAAACTGATCACTCAGGTAACACTCTAAACCGCCGGAACAACCACTTTGTCGGGGTGAGAAAGTACGGGGTACTTTCGCAAGACCCTGAGCATGACTGTGCGAAAGGTGTACCGCTCCTGTAAGGTGAGAAGCGAATACGTGGAGCTTCGCAAGACTTTTGTAGATGCCGAAGCATCACAAAAGTGGACAGCTCCTGTAAGGAGCCCGGAATCGAAACTTACAGTTTCAGTACCCAATGCGGACATTTTTCTTCAGCATAAAAGCCTCAAAAACTGTCTCGCATCAGCTTCGATTCCGTCGACCAATGAAAAACACCAGGCATGGAACCTGGTATTTTTCATCGGTGCCCCACCCGGAATCGAACCGGGGCCTTACAAATTTCTGCGGAAATTTCCTCGGAAGCACATTGGTGCTTCCGGTCAGTATCTCTGTCGGGGTGCCGAGAATTGAACTCGGGTCTCACGCACCCGAAGCGTGTATACTACCCCTGTACTACACCCCGATTGAGGAGGAACGCGCAAGACAATTTCTGTCTTGCATGTGACCTCCGAAATCGGGAGTGCAAGCTTTCGCTTACACCCCGACAGAACTACTGACCCCAAAGCGCATATACTACCTCTGTACTATACCCCGACAAAAAGATTGTTCCCCAAAGCGCGCACTCCTGCGCTGAGGACGGAGAGACTATAGCACAGAACAAACCCCCGCGGTATACCACGGGGGTTTGTTATTATTTCGCCGGATGGTGACTCTTCACCGTGAGCCGGGTACTCCGCCCCTTGTCGAGCTTCGGGAGCTTGATTTCGAGAAGTCCGTGCTTCTCCTTTGCTTCTGCTTCGTCGATGACAATCTCTTCAGGGAGGAGGATGGAGCGGGAGAACGAGCCCCAGAAGAGCTCGCGGTGGTAGTAGTCCTCGTCGGGTGCCTCCTGCACCTCCTCGCGTTGACCCTTGATGGTCACCATGTCGCGCGTGATGGAGATATTCAAATCCTCCGGGTTCACCCCCGCGACGAGCGCGCGGATGACGATAGAGTCCCGCGTCTGGTACATATCGATGGGGAGCTCGCCCTCGCTCGCCTCGCCCTCTTCCTGCCACGGCTCGGGCTTCTCGGCAGGCGCGTCAGTTTCGTCCTCGCCGTCCTTGAACTCGTGCTCGTCCTCAAAGCCATCGCCTTTCGACGCGTCGAGCTTGATGGACCCTGTGATGCGCTCCAGGAACGATGGTTTCTTTATCATAGTGTGCGAAGGTGAGTCTTTTCTATTATCTTAACTTTTTCAAAGATGAGGAAGAGTACAATGATGCCCATCCAGACGAACATGAAGACGCCGAGGACAGTCTCACCGCTTGCATCCATTATAAAGAAGTTGAAAAGGGCGTGCAATATAACAGCGAGGAATAGCCCGAGGGTCGCCGAGATGACCTTCACAATCCGGTTCTTGTAGTACACGAGGGCCATGGCGACGCCCACGGTCGCCGAGGCGAGGACGTGGAGGAGTGTCGCGCCGAGGAAGCGGAAGTTTCCCGTGAGGATGGAGTTTACATAGTCGCCTGTCGCGAGCGGGTTGAAGATGAAGAGCGCGTTCTCGAGGGCGGAGAAGCCGAGCGCGATGGTAATCATGTAGATAATGCAGTCAATTGGCTCGTCGACGGCGCGGTTCCAGAGGACGACGATGAGCGCTGCAGAATACTTGAGAACCTCCTCGATGATGACCCACACGAAGACGAGGTTTTCTCCGGTGAACCGGTTCCACGCGAACTCCTGGAGCGGGAGGACGAGGGGGACGACGAGCATGCCAGCGATGAAGGAGGTTGCGATGAGTGTCCGCGGTTCGGGGTGCACCCTGTCCTCGCGGAGCCAGAACCACAGCCAGAAGAGCGCCGGAACAAGCCCGGCAAGGAAGGCAATTGCGAAGTACGTTGACTGCATATTCAAGACTTGTCTAAAGGGCGCATTTCTTTGTCGCACTACAAAAAATAATTCTCATCATATGCGATATATGCCTCGCATTATTTTCTTGTGCTTCTCGAACTGCATCCATTTATGCAAGTCCTAGTGCTTATTGTACCTCAAGGCACTCTCTGTCTTCGACATCCACCTTGCACAACCAACAGTTAGACCTTCGGCCAGGTTGCTACCATGAGGAGGTCGCGCTCGCCCGCCTTCAGATTTTCCGGGATGTTCTGCCAGATGGCTTCGGTGACGTACGGCATGAACGGGTGGAGGAGCTTGAGGCAAGTGACGAGGCACTCACGGAGCACGTAGGCGCGCGCTTCTTTTGCCCCCGCACCGTCTCCCTGCATAATTGGCTTCGACTCCTCAAGAATCTTGTCGGCGAGCTCGTGCCAGACGTAGTGGTACGCCTTCTCGGCCGCGAGGTAGAGGTGGTACTTCTCGATGTCACTGGAGACCTCCGCAACAATCGCACGGAGTCCTGCGAGAATCTCCTCGTCGCGCGGCGAGAGCGCCGGCTGTTTGGAGACGGCGACGTCGCTCACGCTCGTGAGGATGAAACGCGCGATGTTCCAGACCTTATTCGCGAAGTGCTTGTATCCGCGGACCTTGTCCTCCGAGAGCGGAACATCATTCCCCGGTGCAGCGCCGATGAGGAGTGAGAGGCGGGTTGCGTCGGCGCCGTACTTCAGAATCATGTCGAGGGGGTCGATGACATTCCCTAAGGATTTCGACATCTTCTTGCCCTTTGCATCGCGGACGAGGCCGTGGAGGTACACGTGCCGGAAGGGGAGTTCACCTCTGAGGAATGTGCTCATGAGGACCATGCGTGCAACCCAGAAGAAGAGAATGTCGTAGCCGGTCTCGAGAAGTGTCGTCGGGTGGTATGTCTTTAAATCAGAAGTTTCGTCGGGCCAGCCGAGGGTTGAGAACGTCCAGAGGCCGGATGAGAACCACGTGTCGAGTGTGTCTGGGTCCTGCTCCCAGCCGTTACCTTCGGGCGCCTTGGTACCACAATAGGTTTCGTTATTTTTGTTGTACCACACGGGTATTCTGTGCCCGTACCAAATCTGCCGGGAGATGCACCAGTCGCGGAGGTTGTTGATCCAGTGGTAGTACGTCTTCTCGAAGCGGTCGGGGAATATCTGTACGCCCCGCCCCTCGACCGCCTTCTGCATGAGGGTCTTGAGCGAGACGGTGTCGCCTTCCTGTACGCCTGGAATCGCCGACGGCCCCATCGTGAACTCCTTGTCGACGTCAATCCACCACTGGAGCTTGGGGAGGGGTTCGACGATGCCACCGGTGCGTTCTGCCGTTGAGACATTCTGCACGATGTCCTCCTCCTTCTCGAGGAGACCCTCATCGCGGAGCCACGAGACGACGGTCTCGCGCGCCTCGCCGACCTTCATGCCGGAGAGCCGCCCGTCCACCGTCATCTTCGCGTACTCGTTGATGACCTGCGGCCGGGGGAGGTTGTTGCGGTCAGCGATGTCCCAGTCTACCTGGCTGTGTGCAGGGGTGACGCCGAGCGCTCCGGTGCCGAACTCCTTCTCGACGCTCTCATCAGCGACGACTTTGATGTGGAGCGGCACATCGCAGAAGACGACGTCGTACTCCTTGCCGACGAATTTCCGGTACCGCTCGTCGTCGGGGTGCACCGCGACGGCGGTGTCGCCGACCTTCGTCTCCGGCCGGGTCGTTGATATTGAAATGGGGAAGTCCTTCGAGTACTTGAACGTGTAGAGCTTTGCCTTCCGCTCCTCGTACACGATTTCATCATCAGAAATGGTTGTCTGGCCTTTCGGGTCCCAGTTCACGATACGGCTCCCGCGGTAGATGAGCCCGGCGTTGTACATGCGGACAAACGCCTCGGTCACCGCGCGGTAGCGCTTCTCGTCGAGCGTGAACGCGTAACGCGACCAGTCGAGCGATGACCCCATCCGCTTCGTCTGACCGATGATGGTGTCTTTGCTCTCTTCGGCGAATGCCTCGACGCGGCGGAGGAGCTCCTCGCGGCCGAGGTCGTGCCGGCTCTTGCCCTCACTCTTGTAGATTTCCCGCTCCACCTTCGACTGCGTCGCGATTGCGGCAGAGTCGGTGCCGGGCACCCAGAGCGTGCGCTTGCCGTTCATGCGGTGGTAGCGGACGAGTGTATCTTCGATTGCGAGCATTGCCGCGTGCCCCATATGGAGCGTGCCGGTGACGTTTGGAGGTGGAAGGACGATGGAGAAGACCTCGGCGTCCGGCTTCGCGACACCCTCCTCGATGCAGGTATCGGGGTTGAAGAAGCCGGTCTTCTCCCAGAGTGCATAGAGTGCCTCCTCGCTCTCCTCGGAAGCATAGGGCTTGAGGAACACCGGGGGGATGTTCGGGGCTTGCCAGTCTTTCTTTTCAGCGCTATCGCTCATAGACTAAGCGATAATACCACAAATAGGGTAGTCCCTGAAGAATCGGGGCGTCACAGCAATCGCGGTGCGCTCCCCTGTGTCATTTATATTATAACGTACACCCGTAGCTTATAATATAAATGACTCAACGGAGAGAGGTGGAATTTCTGATGGAGCAGGGAGGAAACAACCAGGTCCAACAGGTCGACTCCGTCTTTTTCTGTTCTGTTTGTTTCTCTGTTTATTCAGAAAGGGAGAGGTTCCCGTCAGCTTTTGTGTCGGCAAAGGCCATCGCGGTCCGTGCCTCACGTGCGCGCGAGTGGCCGGCGAGCGCAATCATGACACTGTTGTCGGTCGAGAGGTTTCGGGGCGGAAGGTAGAGCGCGAGGTCGGGGTACTCGTGCGCGAAGAATTCTGAAAAGATCTGCCGGAGACGTGTGTTCGCGGAGACGCCCCCGCCCACAATGAGCGTCTTCACGCCGTGAGCATCAATAGCTCGCTGTGACTTCCGGAGGAGGACCTCGACGACGACATCTTCGAAGTCGCGCGCGAGTGCAGAGATTTCGTCATCAGAAAGTTTTCTATACCCCAGGGCACCCTCTCTGCTTTCAGCATTCACCTTGTACCCCAGGGCACCCTCTCTGCCTTTGGCATTCACCTTGTCTCCGATTGCGTAGCGCACGGCGGTCTTGAGGCCGGAGAACGAAAATTCAAACCCCGGTGTATCTTGCCCCAGGGCACCCTCTCTGCCTTTGGCATTCACCTTGAGCATTGGGTAGGGAAGCTTCGCAAACTGCGGAAGATTCTTCTCGCGAGCGATTTCTGCAC
>CAYRER010000025.1:7167-13321 GCA_964423385.1 uncultured Candidatus Saccharibacteria bacterium
GGGTAGGGAAGCTTCGCAAACTGCGGAAGATTCTTCTCGCGAGCGATTTCTGCACGTTTCCCGATTTCCGGTCCGCCGGGGTACGGGAGGTTGAGCATGCGCGCGACTTTGTCGAATGCCTCGCCGACGGCGTCATCGCGCGTCTCGCCGATGCACGTGTATTTTCCCCACGACTCCATGAGGTCGAGCTCGGTGTGTCCGCCGGATATGAGGAGCGCGAGCGCGGGGAACTCAATCGGCGGGATTTTGTCTTCAGAAAATACGGACGAGAGAATATGCCCCTCCATGTGGTTTACAGGGACGACGGGAATGTTCCAGATGTACGAGAGCGCCCGCGCGAAGTTGATACCAACCCACAGGGTCGGTTCGAGGCCGGGTCCGGCGGTCACTGCGATGAGGTCGACGTCTGGCTTTCCGTGCCTCTCGAGGAACGCGACGAGCGATTCGCCCAGGGTCGGTTCGCGGTAGAGGATGGTGTGGAGCTCCCCAGTCTGTTCGGGGCTTATCGGGGCGGCCGGCGCAGAAAACCCCGCTTCGGCAAATGCCTTCTCGAGCATCGGCACGAGGGTCTTTGCGTGCTCGCGCTTCGCGACTGCGGGGAAGACCCCGCCGTACTCGCGGTGGATGTCTATCTGCGAGAAGAGCGCGTTCCCGAGGATGCGGTATGTCGCGTCGGGGAAATCACCCGTCGCCTCGACGAGGGAGACGGCGGTTTCGTCACACGAAGTCTCTATGCTTAAAATTTTCATGCAGTTTTGTTATAAGCCACACGCTCTCCCGACACCACGTCTCGCCCCGTAGCCAGACCGAGTGAAGCGAGGTTTGTGGTACCGGGGTCGTCACATGAGGTTTCGATGCTGAGTATGGTCATAGTGGGTACTATACAGAAAAGTGCTCGAGCAGGATAGTAGCCCATTCGTGTCTCCTTTTCTCGTGCTCAACTCTTTGGTATAGTAGCGAAGTCCCATGCGCGGTTAGCTCAGCTGGTAGAGCATCACATTGACATTGTGGGGGTCACAGGTTCAAGTCCTGTATCGCGCACACATAAGGAATCCCGCTTTATGCGGGTTTTTCTTATGTGTGAGCAAAGGGACTTGAAGACCTTGAGCAGTCTTTGCGAAAGGTGTACCGATTCTGTAAGAATCAAGTCCTGTATCGCGCACTTTCAGGAAGAAGCCGGGTTCCATCCCGGCCTTTTTCATTGACTCCCCGAAATAACGTGGTATGTTTCTCATCATACCAACCCCTGAGGGAGACGTTCGATGGAACCGAATCCGTTGCTCGGTGCGGTAATCATGGTCGGATCCTTTCTTTGCGCGGCTCTGCTCCCGATGCTCTTTCTGTCCCTTCCTGCGTTCGGAGAGTGGGTCGGCGAGAAGGTCGACAACCTGCTCGAGGCCTGGGCACAGGCGCACGGCTGAAGGTCTCGTGCGAGTAGAAAGCAAGTCCCGTGGCGTGCGTACGCGCCACGGGCATTTTTTATATCAGCCGTGCCACTTCTGGAAGAAGAGCACCCACCACGCAATGGCGGTCGGCGCCATACCGAGAGCCGCGTAGGGAAGTGAGAGCGTGTAGTACGTGTATGTAAAGATGGACAGGGTGACCGCATTCATAAGACTCGTCCAGCGGGAGGGCTTATCGATGCCGGTAATTGAGGGGAGGAGTGCGACGAAAAAGACGATGTTTCCAGCCATGAGCACAGCATCTTGCCACGAAATTTCAAGCACAGGTGAGACGTTTAGCGTAGTACAATGGTTAGTATACACGAGTATGTGCGGAATTTTCGGATACATCGGGACACGGACAGCAGAGCCCATTCTCATTGAGGGTCTCCGGACACTCGAGTACCGCGGGTACGACTCGGCGGGCATGTTCATCCCCGGGTACGGGACGCTTAAGGCGGTCGGCCCCATCGACAACCTCGCAAAGAAGGTGACGAGCTCCATTCCGGGAACGGCGGGCATCGCGCACACGCGCTGGGCGACGCACGGCGCGCCGACAGAGGCGAACGCGCACCCGCACGTCGACATGAGCGGTTCCGTCTGGCTCGTCCACAACGGCATCATCGAGAACTATCGGGAGCTCAAGGAGATGCTCACGGTGCAGGGCATCCGGTTCAGTTCTGACACTGACACAGAGGTGCTCGCAAAGCTCATTGGTACCCTCAACCGGGGGAACCTTGCCGAGGCGGTGCGCACCGCGCTCACCATGGTCCGCGGAACGTACGGCATCGCAGTCATGAGCGACCGGACGCCTGACGAGATTCTCGTGGCGCGCATGGGGAGTCCGATTGTCCTCGGCATCGGGCGCGACGGACACTTCGTCTCCTCGGACGCCTCGGCGCTCCTCGCACACACGAAAGACGTCGTGTATCTCGATGACGGCGACGTTGCCGTCGTCACGAAGGATTCGTACAGCGTCGTGACCCTGGGCGGGAGCGTGAAGGAGAAAGCGCCGGAGACCATCGAGTGGAGCGTCGAGTCGCTCCAGAAGAAGGGGTACGACCACTTCCTCCTCAAGGAAATCATGGAAATTCCGGAAACGATTGAGAACGCTATCCGCGGACGGCTCATTGTTGAGCGGGGCAGGGCGAAGCTCGGCGGGCTTGAAGAGGTGCTCTCCCGGCTCACTGCGGTACAGCGCCTCCTCGTCGTCGCGTGCGGCTCCGCCGCGTACGCGGGACAGATAGGGAAGTACATGCTCGAAGAGTACGCAAACCTCCCCGTTGACGTCGAGCTCGGGAGCGAGTTCCGCTACCGCACCATCATTCCGCACAAGCAAAGCGCACTTCTCGCCATCACGCAGTCGGGCGAGACCGCAGATACGCTCGCGTCGGTGCGGAAGGGGAAGGAGATGGGACTCCTCACGCTCGGCATGGTGAACGTCGTTGGCTCCACTATCGCGCGCGAATGCGACGCCGGTGTGTACAACCACGCCGGTCCTGAGGTGAGTATTGCGTCGACGAAGGCGTTCATCTCCCAGCTCTCCGCATTCGTGCTCATGACGCTCCTCATCGGCCGGGAGCGCGGTCTCTCGCAAAAGGCGGGCATCGAAATTGCCGAGGCGCTCGAGGGGCTCCCCGCGCTCGCGCGGAAGGTGCTCGAAACCCGGGAGCACGTGAAGCAGGTCGCCGAAAAATACGCGGGGTACCGCGATTTCATGTACATCGGCAGAAAGTTCCACGCACCGGTCGCGTACGAGGGGTCTCTGAAGCTCAAGGAGGTGACGTACATTCACGCGGAAGCGTACGCGGGCGGAGAGCTGAAGCACGGCTCCATCGCAATGCTCGACGAGAACTTCCCGGTGGTCGCGCTCGCGCCGAAGGATGACGTGTACGAAAAAATGGTCTCGAACATCGAAGAGGTCCGCGCGCGGCGTGCGCCGGTCATCGCGCTTGCCTCGGAGGGTGATCGCGACATCGCCCGCATTGCGGACGACGTCCTCTACATCCCGAAGACGCACCCGATTGTTCAGCCGATTCTCTCGGTCATCCCGCTCCAGCTTTTCGCGTACTACGTCGGGATTGCGAAGGGGCTCAATGTCGACCGCCCGCGAAACCTCGCAAAATCGGTCACTGTAGAGTAGAATCATCATGCCCGCGTCAGCTCACTAATTCGCTACGCTCATAAGTGGCTCCTGCCCGGCCTCGCGGTCTCGGCGTTAGGAATAGCCGAGACATCGCTCCGGCTCATAAAGCGGTAAAAGTGTCTACTGAGACACTTTTACTCGCGCTTTATGCCCTCATAGTTCAGTGGATAGAACGCGGGATTCCGGATCCCGTAACCGAGGTTCGACTCCTCGTGGGGGCACACAGATACTGAAAAGACCGGCCTCGTGCCGGTTTTTCAGTGTCTGGGTCCGAGGAGTCGAAGACCTCGAGCAGTTTCTGCGAGAGGTGTACTGAACATGTAATGTTCGAGTCCCCCTTCCTACTCCGCAAATGTTCCCACGACTGGGTATTTCTCCCGGATGATGCCGCCGCCCGCGATTTTGAGAAGTGTTGTCCCATCTGTCCCCGCAAGGAAATCGTACGCTGCGCCCGGTTCGTAGAACTCCCGCCCCCCGGTCACGTCGTACACGAACCCGTCGAACCCGATGTAGATGGGCAGCGTTGGGTCGCTCCCGTCGTACCGTGCGAGCGATTCCTCGGTAAAAACCGGGAGCTCGAGCGCCGGAGAAGCTTCCTGTATAGATTTACTTGTGTCGACCGGAGCAGAACCTGATACCGCGGCGGTCTTTGCAACGTCTCCAGCGGGTACCTGTTCCGGTATGAGCGCGTGGAGAAGCAAGGCAAAGGCGATTGTCGCAGTAGTGCACCAGAGGATTGTTTTCATAGGATTGTGGTGATTATAACCCACGAGGAATCGAAGCTTATAGCTTCAGTATTTCTCGTGGTCACAAGTTGCTAAGCAGAATATGCATTCCATGCGTATTCGTGCTAAGCACTCGTCGACCTCGGCTCGCGGTTTCTGTCTCAATGGAGAGACAGAAACATCGCTCCGCCCTCACAAAAATCACAAAGAGCGCCGCAGAGGCGCTCTTTGTGTATGTTTTGTGACCCCACGGGGTGAGAAGCGAATACGTGGAGCTTCGCAAGACTTTGACTATTATTTCAGGAAGACTTGGACTGAAATAATGACAAAGTGGACAGCTCCTGTAAGGAGTCGAACTTAATTTTTGCGGTGGTCACGAGTTACTAATTCGCTAACGCTCATAAGTACTCTCGACCCCGGCTCACCCATTTTTGCATTAGGAAAAGCAAAAATAAGGTTCCGCCCGTCACACTAGCACGTAGCCAAAACTCTTTGGCTACTATAAAGAAAAAGTCCCTTTCATATGAAGGGGACTTTTTCTTTATGCTAGTGTGACCCCACGGGGAATCGAACCCCGATTTACGGACTGAAAACCCGCTGTCCTAACCGTTAGACGATGGGGCCCCGCACGAAATAAAGATTTCGTGCGGTCATACTACCGAAAATCGCTAAAAAATGCTAGCGTATAGAGTCCACCACACACGGAAGGGTGGCTGAGTGGATAAACAGTATGGGATACTGTTCATCCGAATGGAATGAGGAGGATGACTCGTCAACCCGAAGCCACTCCTCCGGGAATACATTTGGAAGAGTGGCTGAGTGGTTGAAGGCACATGACTCGAAATCATGCATGGGGGAAACCCCATCGAGGGTTCGAATCCCTCCTCTTCCGCACCATAAAAACACACCGCCCGCGCGGTGTTTTCCATCCACAGAACGCCCGAAATCTTAGGTTTTATGAACAAATTGCATTCTTGCACGAACGGCGTATAGTATCGGCTGGTTTGTTTCCAGTGCAGTCTAGCTGAAGAAAGGGACAGAGAAATGAAGACTACAAGTGTGCGGGCGATGGTCTGCGACGTGCTCGTGCAGGTTCCGGACCCGCTTTCGCGGCGTATCTACCGGGTGCCCCCGAGCTACGCAGAGTGGCTCGAGACGGTCGGGTTGCCCCCGAGAATTCTCGACGGGAGCGACTCTGCGGGAGAGACTGTGAACAGTCTCCAGGCAGTTGAGCGGCTCAGCAATGAGGCCGCTTCGACCGTCGAGCGCCTCATTCTCGCCGGTATGCCCGAAGAGGATGCACTCCGCATGTTGCCCCACGAGGTTTACGTCGCTCTCAAGGAAAAGGAAGAGACCGAGGTGCGGAGACATCGGGGCAGGATGAAGAAGCGGAAGCCCACCAAGATGACGGCGGGGCGGAGAAAGAAGTAGCCCCAGAGTTCCACAATGAAGGCCCCGCTCGGGAAGAGCGGGGCCGCTTCATGTGCGGAGAGGGGACCGGCCGGGGACCCAGAAGCCCGCGGTGGCGGGCTTCCATGTGGGTAAGTTCCTACGACACGGTCTGTCGCACCTACATCGTAACATTTCAACAGGGTAGTACACAGAGCTATAAACCGATTTATGCACAGGGCTGTCAACAGTTTGGCTCAAAACAAGGGTATTATCGCCACTCCCGCAAGCTCTTGACGTGGAAAAGTGGGGGTGGGAAGCTAGGAGTATCTTCCGGGTTGTGGTGAATTTCTTCACATAAAACTGTGTCCCTCTGGGGCACGATAGATCCGGAGGATAAGCTCTACGTTGTATAGGGAAGACCGCCGAGCCGTCGGCGGTTTTCTCTTGTC
>CAYRER010000026.1:0-10873 GCA_964423385.1 uncultured Candidatus Saccharibacteria bacterium
GCGACCATTATTATGTTCATTCTCCCCCTCATCCTCGGAGGTCTCATGTTCCCCTTCATGATGAGCACCGTGGGGAGCATGTACGGCATCTAGCGAACTCGTATGAGCTGGGTAACCTACGCAGTCCTCTCGGCATTCTTTGCCTCCTTGGTCGCGATTTTCGGGAAAATCGGCATCAAGGGAGTGGATTCCAACCTCGCGGTCGCGCTCCGCACCGTCGTCATCGTCGTCTTCGCGTGGGGCATCGTCCTCATCCAGGGCAACTGGGCCGATATGTTCAAGATTTCGAAGTACTCGTACACGTTCATCTTCCTCTCCGCAATCGCAACCGGGCTCTCGTGGCTCTTCTACTTCAAGGCGCTCCAATTGGGCGAAGTGTCGCGCGTCGCTCCCATCGATAAGCTCTCGATTGCGCTCACCATCATCCTCGCGTTTGTCTTTCTCGCCGAGAAGCCGACCTTGGGGAACGTCCTCGGCGGAACGCTCGTGACGCTCGGGGTCCTCTCAACCGTGTTCATAAAGTGAAACGGTAGACAGAAAACTATAAAAACCAAGTAACCATAAACTAATAACTAAAAACTGAACTATGATTCATGGTCACCACGTAAACCTCGAACACCTTACCCGCGAAAACACCGACTTCCGCCGCGTGCTCTATACGGGCAAGTCAATGCAGCTCGTTCTCATGTGCCTCAATCCCTCCGAGGAAATCGGCCTCGAGACGCACCACGAGAACGACCAGTTTTTCCGCTTTGAGACGGGGGAGGGGAAGGTCGTCGTGAACAATGTCGAGTATCCGGTTCACGACGGCGACTCGGTCATTGTGCCGATGGGCGCAGAGCACAACGTCGTGAACCTCTCCGCGACGGAACCCCTGAAGTTCTACACCATCTACTCACCGTCACACCACGAGGACGGCACGGTCCACACGACAAAGGCGGAGGCAGAGGCCGCCGAAGAGGAATTTGACGGAAAGACGACGGAATAATTTCCTGAAATGAGAAAAGGGCGGTCCGGGGACCGCCCTTTCGTCGTTCGGAGAACGTCAGTGCCGGTAGTGCTCCTGGTGGCCGGCGGCAATCATCGGCGCCTGCACCGCCTGCTTGCAGAACTTGAGGCCCTCGACCCAGAAGAAGAGCATCGGGGGCGGGAGTCCGAGTCCCTTCAGGTACTCCTCGGTCTGTGCGAATGCCTCGAGCTGTGCCTCGACGGCACGCTTGGCAACTTGCATCGGGAACTGCATCACTGCCGCAGTCCAGGATTTCGTCATGTCCATTGCGGTACGCCTCCTCGCGCGGGAGTGGGTGGGGGATTCTGGAGGTAAGTGTACTCCTCCCGAGAGGAAATGGGGGAGCTGGAGGGGGATAGCAGTATCACCGAAGGCAACTTTCGGGAGAAATGTTACCTCGGTATTACTCCAGTAAGTGGTCGAAGTGAGTCGACTGTTGGGTCTAGTTCATACCAAGCAGATAGACCCTGAATCGTCTCCTCAGGGCAGCCATACGTGTATTCAACCAACCAAGTCGCCGAAGTTTCCACCAAGTTGGTTGGATAGAAGTGTACACCGTAGCAGCTCTTTTGTAGTGGTCTTCCATAGATGCTCCAGCCAGAAAAGGGTTCCTGCTTCAGCATGAGTGTAGTAGTTGCATAGCCGTCTTCTATATAAGCGTACGTGTACGATTTATCTGAGATTGAAAGACTCTCAATTGATTGCTCCATTCCACTCAGAGAACTTAATTTGGTGTGAGTATTTAGTACTGGATCCCACAAACTAGCAACTTTGTATGTTGCGCCCGCGTCTCCAAATGCCCACTGAAGCAATAGGTGATTATTTTTTGTTACATATATCGCATGCGGAGTAACATAGTCAGACCATTCATAGGGTCCTGTTTCTTTGGTTAGGATTACCGGGGGTAAATTATACGGATTTGAATTCGTAATCTCAAAACGACAATTGTTTCCTGGAATATAAGTAAAGCACTCTCGAGGCACCAACAACCAGTCTGGTAACGTCGGGCTCCTCCCCTGATCAATTATTAGATTTCCTGTCAGCAGTGAACCTCTTCCGGATGTGTCCAATTGGGATGGTTGTTTCCCAAACCAGTCGGGAATATTTCTCGAGTCTTTTTCAGACTCGTAATCGGCGATAATCTCCTGTGTCGATATATCTTGTGGGTATATTCTGAAGATTGGATAGGTGACTGTCCCGTCGGAGTCTTTCTTTTTGTAATGCAGTAATCTCAGGTTATTCTTTGTGTCCTCACCTATATACAAATCACGCTGTTCTACATCGTGTGGTGAATTTGTGGTTGTCGCGTAAACCAAATAGTCGGGGACAAGAATCGCTTCCTGCTCCTTTGGGTTGTTTTCTGGAGTAGAGTTGTGGTATTGGTCGGGCAGCACCTGCTCTTCGGGTGTACCTCTGAATTTGGCAATCTTTTCGACAAAATGCTCCAGGAACTCCCCTCTAACCGAGAGAATTGTTGTTGCTACAACAAGACCGCCGGTGAGTACCAGAAGTGATACAAGAAGCTGATTGTCTTTATATTTTTTCCAGCGCATTCTTAGTATTCTAAGTCTAATACGGTATCCTCTAAACTGAAAGGCGGTGCACGTTTTTCAAACAATAGAGGTAAGAACATCTAAAGTATCAATCTGCGGAGGCGTAAGGAGCGATATAGATGGGGCTCCACCAGACTTATACAGATTTTTCAGAATCATGTAATAAGTGGACAGTCCCTGTAAGGGAAGGATTCGAAGCTTACAGCTTCAGTACAGGTTGTCGCTATTTTCTTTCCCAAGGTCAGAAAATAGCTGGCAACCTTTTCGAATCCTACGCGACAGTCTCCCAGACTGTCGCTCTCGTCTCCGCTTTCGCAGAACTCAAGCGGAGACGAGAGGATTCGAACCTCCGAGGGCTTTCACCCTACGCGCTTTCCAAGCGCGCGCACTAGACCAACTATGCGACGTCTCCAGAGTCTGTACTCTACAAGAAAATTGTCGATTAATCCAACAGTGCGTTTGAATGAAGAACTGAAAGGCGGTATCGTTAGGGGAATGCTCAAGCACCTCTGGCTCATCTTCATCGCAACATTCCTCTTCGGGTTTATGACCGGCGTCGTTGTTTACTTTGCGGCAAACACGGGAAAGGAGGGTGATGGCTCCATTGAGCCCATTGGGAAGGGGATGACCATCACCGCGTCAGTCTACGGTGGATGCGAGCTCGTCGGGTGCCCCTCGTATCGCATCGAGAACAACGGCTCGTATGCGTACGTCGTCTGGACGCCGGAGGGGAACGAGGTCCGGTATGAGGACACGCTCACGGACAAACAACTCACCATCCTCCGTTCCCAGCTCAAGCTTACCGACTTCGACCGGCTCGACGACACCGAGTTTACCGGAACGTGCCCGATTGCCTTCGATGGCCCCGCGTACCGGTACGCCATCGAGTACAGGGGCGAGCGGTATGAGGTGGATTCGTGCATCGAGGTTGTGGACGGCGAGCCGCTCTTCGCGACACTTACAGAGTACTTCACCATTTTCGAGAAGCTCTATGCGCTTAGCGAGTAACGAGTACCTACTGGCGATTGCTGCCGTCGCTCTCGGCGTCGCGGTGTTCGTGTTTGCGCCCCGCGCGCTCGCGCACGTGCCGGTCCTCGTGACGCAGGAGTCGCTCAGTGACGTATACATCATTGACGACCCGGACCTCTCTCAGGCGTTCTACGGAGAGCTCGACAACTTCCCGCACACGTACGAAATCCGCGCGAACGCGCCGTTCACGCTTTTTACCCAGATTCTCGCGCCAGACATTGAGGGGACGAAAGACAACCTCGCCGGCATCATCGTGAAGCTCCCCGAGAAGCGGGGGAGGGTCACGGAGGTCACCCGGATGTCGCTCGACTCCCCGTGGCCGTCCGAGTATGAACCATTCGGCGGTGATACGTACCGCATGGGTCCCGCATTCGAGCGGGAGCTCGGCCCCGGTACGTACCGCATCGAAGTGCACACCGCCGACAACCTCGAAAAGTACGTCCTCGTCGTCGGGAAACGGGAGGAGATGACCATCGGGTACTTCGAGCTTCTGGGAAGACTCATGGGGGTGAAGGAGTTCTTCGGAAAATCGAAGCTCCGCATCGTCGAGTCACCCTACGTGTACGTACCGATTATCCTCATTGTTATACTCGGATTCCTCCTCTACCGACGGTTTTACAAGCGCACCACCTAACAGTCTGTCACTATGAACATCGGACAATTTTTCACGCTCTACCTCATGAGCATTCCTATCTTCGTTCTGTTCGACCTCCTCTGGCTCGGGGTCGTTGCGAAGAACTTCTACCAGACTCGTCTCGGACACCTCCTCGGCGAAGTCGCATGGCTTCCCGCCGTCATCTTCTACCTCGTCTTCCTTCTCGGGCTCACATACTTCGCGACGTACCCGGCGCTCGACGGAGGCATCTTCCGCACGGCGCTCCTCGGGGCGCTCTTCGGGTTTTTCACGTACGCGACGTATGACCTCACGAACCACGCGACTCTCAGGGACTGGCCATGGATAGTTACTGTTGTCGACATTGTCTGGGGGACCGTGCTCGGCGCCGCCGTCGCGACGCTCACAACGCTCGCGTATCGCCTCATGGGATAGGTGTTATACTTCTCGGAACAGTTACCCGCCTAAGTCACACGTATGTTTACCGGGATACATGAACTCTCCGTTCTCGTCTCCGCAGTCCTCTCCGTCGCCATCGGAAGCATCTGGTACTCACCGCTCCTCTTCGGGAGGCCGTGGATGCGTGCGGCGGGGCTCACCGTCGAAGACGAGGAGCTTTCCGGCACAGAGGCCTTCCTCCTCACCGTAAAGGGAGTTCTTCTCCAGACAGTATTCTTCTTTGCAGTTGCGGCCCTCATGTCTCAGGCAGAGTCCTTCCTCACCCTCGGCGCGCTCCTCTCAGTTCTCCTCGTCTCCTTTATGGTGAGTGCCGTCGTGTGGGAACGGCGGCCACTCTCGTACCTTCTCATCCATGCCGGGTATGGGGTCCTCGCACTCGCCACGGGCATTGGCATTATCGCCTACTGGCCATGGTAGACGCGGCGAACAAGTTCATACGGTTCGCGCAGATTCTCGCAGTCGTGGTTGGGCTCGCGCTCGTATGGTTTCTTTTTGTGACGTATGGGAAGGATATCTCTGTTGATGAGTTTTTCCTCCCCGACACTCCCACCGTGCACATCGGCAACGCACCGCTCCGGGTTGAGATTGCAAAGACGTCGGCGGAGCGCATCCAAGGCCTCTCCGGTCGCGAGTCGCTCGCCGACGGCCACGGCATGCTCTTTGTCTTTCCCGAAGCGGACTACCACGCAATGTGGATGAAGGACATGAACTTTCCGATTGACATCATCTGGGTGAGCGAAGAACTGATCGTGGTGAGCGTGAACAACAACGTGACGCCCGACTCATACCCGCGGACGTTCCGGCCGAAGGAACCCGCAAAGTACGCCATTGAGGTGAACACCCTCCACGTTGAGACCTTCGGGGTCCGTGAGGGCATGAGCGTCAAGATACCTGAGCGTTACCTGGAAGAGGAGTAGTCTGGCCAGGATGCTCCTTTTGTGGTACAATATTTCTGTCTGTGATCGCTCGGCAGAAATGCCGAGAGGAAAGTCCGAACACGCCCGGCGCGTATGCGCCGGAGCAGGGTAGCGGGTAACGCCCGTCTGGGGAAACCCACGAGGTGCGAGCAGAGACGCTTCCGACGAAAGGCAGGAAGCATCTCCTCAGCCGAAAGGTGACAGGAGATGAGTCCCTCAAGCGATTGAGGGGGTGAAACGGCTAAATCCTTACCTGCGTGCAAGGCCGTGTCCACAACCATTTTTGGGCTAGCTAAAAGGGGTGGTGGAAGTGCCGCATGAGCGTTCCGGCAACGGAACGCCTAGGTAAATGATCACACGCTGTGGCTCTCTTGAGCCGTGGCGCACAGAATTCGGCTTATAGACATACAAACAGGCACCCCCTCCAGGGGTGCCTGTTTGCTGTGGTATCATTGGGTGACCATATTAGGGGTATTACCAAATACGTTAGCAACTATATTTTTCCTATGTTTGCACAGGGGACTGAGCAGGAAGACCACATCGTAACGTCGTTCCGCTCGTATGCACAGAACATACTCGTTATTATCTTCGGACTTCTGCCGCTCATCTTTGTGCCGGTGGTGACCGCACCGTACGACTACACGAAGTTCTCTGTCGTCGTCGCCGGTGTTTTTGTCGCACTTGTACTCTACAGTCTCTCGGTGCTTCGCTCCGGAGTCATTACCGTCGGCGTCTCGTATCCCCTCAGTGCGCTCTGGGTCGTGACGGGTGTCACGTTCCTCTCAGCACTCCTCTCCGGAGACTTTAAGGATTCACTCGTCGGTGACTTCTTCAGTATTCACTCGGTTGTGTTTGTCGCCGCGCTCGCGCTCATCCCAACGGTATGGACGCTCCTTAAGCCGACGAAGGCGGCAGTCATGCGCCTCTACATCCTCCTCGCCGTCTCGACGCTCATTCTCGTTGTATTCCACATTCTCCGCATATTTCTCGGTCCCGACTTCCTCTCCCTTGGCGTGTTCGCGGGGAACACGATGACACCGGTGGGAAGCTGGAATGACCTCGCCCTCTTCCTCGGCCTCACGGTTATTCTCTCGCTCATTGCGCTCGAACAGCTCTCGCTCACCCGGGTGGGCCAGGGTCTCTTCGCGGCCGTCATCCTTGCGTCCCTCGCAATGCTCGGCGTCATCAACTTCTTCTCGGTGTGGATTGTGCTCGGCATCACCGCACTCGTCATGATTGTCTACGGGATTCGCAGGGACCGGTTTGAGGGGAGCCAGCTCCCGCTCGTTGAGTCGAAGCAAACGAACAAGGTGTCGCTCGGCGTCAGTCTCGTCGTCTTTGCGGTCTCGGTGCTCTTCGTCATCGGCGGTGCAACCCTCGGCGGCGCGATTTCAGCAAAAACGGGCGTCTCGTATGTTGAGGTGAGACCATCGCTTGAGGCAACCGCCGACATTGCGCGCAACGTCTACCGCGAAAACGCGTTCCTCGGCATCGGTGCGAACAAGTTTACCGATGCGTGGCGCATGTATAAGGACGACGCCATCAACCTGACGCCGTTCTGGAGCACTGACTTCAATGCAGGCAACGGCTACGTGACAACATTCTTCGTCACGACGGGTGTTCTCGGCGGCATCGCGTGGGTCGTGTTCCTCGTCACATTCCTCGTGACCGGCATCCGTCGGCTCCTCACGGCTCCCGCCGGCGACAAGATGTGGTACTTCATCGGCGTCTCTTCATTCGTGAGCGCCGCCTACATCTGGGGTATGGCAATTGTGTACGTTCCCGGCGTCGTCATCCTCCTCCTCGGAGCGCTCTGTACCGGCGTATCGCTCGCGGCGCTCAACGTCATCGGCAACACGCCGGCGAAGACCATCACGGTCGGCGCCAACCGCCGCGCCGGCTTTGCGCTCACGCTCGCAGTCATTACCATTATCATCGGTTCCGTTTCAATCCTCTACGTCGCCGGCAGACACTACTCGTCGGTGTACACGTTCAATGAGAGTCTTCTCGCGATGCAGGAGGGCAAGGCAATCGAGGAGCTCGAGCGGCAGGTTGAGAGTGCGTACCAGCTCTCCTCGAGTGATGTCTTTGCGCGGCGTATCGCTGAATACCAGCTTGCGCGCATGAATCGGCTCATAGGGCTTGAATCTCCGACGGAGGACGACCAGCGGCAGTTCCAGAATGCAAGCATTCTCGGCATCAATGCAGCTCAGCAGGCAACGCAGATTGACCGGACGGAGCCCGCAAACTGGTCGGTTCTCGGCGGCATCTACGGTGCGCTCGCGTCGGTCGGTGTCTCCGGGGCGAAGGAGAAGGCCGCTGAGGCATTCACCGAGTACAAAGACCTCAATCCGAAGAGTCCGCTTCCGTACCTTGAGCTCGCCATCCTCGAAGGGCGTTCGAACAATCTCGATGCCGCCCGCGCTTACACAGAAGAGGCGATTGCGCGGAAGCGCGACTTCACTGAGGCATTCTTCTTCCTCTCGCAGCTTGAAATCGCAACGGGTAACGTCGATGCTGCAATTCAGTCGACGCAGGCGACGGTTGCGCTCGAACCGCAGAATCCGGTCCGCTATTACCAGCTCGGCGTGCTCCTCGGCCTCGGGAAAGACGTCGCCGGGGCAGCTGCGGCCTTTGAGCGTGCCGTCGCGCTCGATCAGAACTACTCGAACGCGCGGTACCTTCTCGCTCTCGCATACGATGAACTCGGCCGGAGTCCCGAAGCGAAAGACCAGCTCCGTGCCGTTCTCGCTCTTAATCCAGGAAATGCAGAGGTCGAGAATCTCATCAAAGTGCTCGACGAAGAGGGTTCACTCAAGCGTCTCCGTGACGAGTCGTCGCGGCTCATTCCGGAGCAGACTCCGGTGACAAGCGAAAGCGGCACGGTGAGCGCAACTGATGTTGGAGATTCTCCGCTCGTCACGCCCGTAAATACCGCACCGAAGGTTGACGCTCCCGAAATACCGACGGGAGAGTAACGTATGGTGCAGAGCGTCCTCAACATTGTCTACCGGGAAGTACGCGGCCTCCACCAGGCCGCGTATGTTCTTGCGCTCTTCACATTCCTCTCGCAGGTCCTCGCACTCATCCGGGACCGGCTCCTCGCACACGAGTTTGGTGCGGGCATCGAGCTCGACCTCTACTACACCGCGTTCCGCATCCCCGACGTGCTCTACGTACTCTTCGCATCGACGCTCTCGGTGTACGTTCTCATCCCGTTCATCACCGAGCGGGCAGAGGGGGAGGGGAACGCGAGCGCCCGACAGCTCCTCTCGCAGATTTTCTCGCTCTTCCTCATCGCATACGCGGCCATTGCCGCACTCGCCATGGTGTTTGCGCCATCTATTGTCGGCTATCTTTTCCCAGGATTCATCGGCGAGAAGGAGACGCTCGTGACGCTCACGCGCATCCTCCTCCTCCAGCCCCTGTTCCTCGGCATCTCGAGTCTCCTCAGCGTCATCACGCAGATTGAACACCGCTTCACCCTCTATGCGGTGAGTCCCCTCATCTACAACGTATTCATCATCCTCGGACTCCTCCTCCTCTACCCGGTTATCGGCGTCACCGGGCTCGCCATCGGCGTCGTTCTCGGCGCCATTGGACACCTCTGCATTCAGATTCCGTTCATACTCCGGAGTCCGATTCGTCCCGGGTTCACCGCATCATTTGATATGCAGAGCATTCTTGCCGTCTTTCGAGTCTCCCTCACGCGGGCACTCACGCTCTCGCTCCACCAGCTCGTACTCCTCGGCCTCGTCGGGGTGGCGAGCGTTATGGCCGCTGGCTCCGTTTCCATATTTCAGTTCGCCTTCAACCTCCAATCGGTCCCCCTTGCCATTATCGGTGTGAGCTATTCGGTCGCCGCGTTCCCCTTGCTCGCACAGCTCTATGCAGAGAAACGCTTCGATGCGTTCGCTGAGAGCATCGTGAATACACTCCGGCACATTCTCTTCTGGTCGCTCCCCGCAATTGCGCTCTTCGTCGTCATACGGGCGCAGTTCGTACGCGTTGTTCTCGGTTCCGGTGAGTTTGACTGGGGAGACACCCGGCTCACCGCTGCGGCGCTCGCCATCTTCGTACTCTCGCTCGCGGCGCAGGCGATACACCTCCTCCTCGTCCGGGCACTCTATGCTGCCGGGAACACACGCACGCCATTTTTCGTGACTCTTTTCTCATCCGTGCTCGCACTCCTCTTCGCCCCGGTCTTCTTTGCACTCATCACGGAGAACAGTACGGTACGGGATGTGCTCGCTGAGCTCATGCGCCTCGAGGGTGTCTCCGGCATCGAGGTGCTCGCACTTCCCATCGCGTACTCGACCGCACTCCTCCTCCACGGCGTTGTCCTCCTCGTGCTCTCCCGGAAGCATCTCCGCTTGAGCATCCGGGGACTCATCCGCCCCCTCACCACGTCGGCGCTTGCGGCGCTCTTCGGCGGGTATGTTGCGTACTCGACACTCAATCTCTTCGCGGCGGGGTACGAAACGAACACGCTTCTCACGGTGTTTATGCAAGGTCTTGCTGCTGGAGTTGCCGGTCTCTCCGGCACCATCCTCATTCACTATGCGCTCCGGAGCCGTGAGCTCTCCGATATTGCCGAGACGCTCAAAAAGAAGCTCCTCAAGAGAGATGTTGCGGTTCCTCAGGACGAGGATACGCTCGCGGTGTAGCTCCTGCGCCAAATCTGCCGGTGTGGTAGAGTGTCTCCTACAACCATGAAGGACATACGGAATTTCAGCATTATCGCCCACATCGACCACGGAAAGTCGACGCTTGCCGACCGTATGCTCGAGATTACGAAGACTGTCGAGACGCGGAAGATGAAGGAGCAGGTGCTCGACTCAATGGAGCTCGAGCGCGAGCGCGGCATCACCATCAAGATGCAGCCAGTCCGCATGGAGCACGTATATCGGGGGAAGACGTACGAAGTGAACCTCATCGACACGCCCGGTCACATCGATTTCTCGTACGAGGTTTCGCGTGCGCTCAAGGCCGTCGAGGGGGTGCTTCTCCTCGTCGACTCGACGCAGGGAGTACAGGCACAGACGCTCTCGGTGCTCACTATGGCGCGCGAGCAGGGACTCACCGTCATTCCGGTCATCACAAAGATTGACGCTCCACACGCTCGTCCTGAGGAAGTTGCCGACGAGGTTATGAAGCTCCTCTCCTGTGTGAAAGAGGATGTCCGGTATGTCTCCGGCAAGACCGGCGAGGGCGTGCGTGAGCTCCTCGATGCCATTTGCGAGCGGATACCGCCTCCGAAGGAGGGAGAGGGGGACTCATTTCGCGGGCTCGT
>CAYRER010000026.1:10973-13314 GCA_964423385.1 uncultured Candidatus Saccharibacteria bacterium
GCGAGCGGATACCGCCTCCGAAGGAGGGAGAGGGGGACTCATTTCGCGGGCTCGTTTTTGACTTTCAGTATTCGAACCACCGCGGCATTATCGTGTACCTCCGCGTGTTCGACGGCGAAGTGCGGAAGGGGGACAACCTCCGCTTCCTCATTGCGGAACGCAACTTCACCGCCCTTGAAGTCGGCATCTTCTCACCGGAGGAGAAGCCGGTCGACGTGCTCCGCGCCGGCGAAATCGGGTACGTTGTAACCGGCATCAAAGAGCCGGGTGTCGCCTCGGTCGGCGATACCCTCGCCCTCGAGAAGGGGAATCGGGAACCGCTCGCCGGGTACCGCTCGGTACCTCCCGTTGTCTGGGCGTCGGTCTTTCCCGAGAGTCAGGATGACTTTACGATGCTGAAGCAGGCACTCGACCGTCTCAAGATGTCTGATTCGTCGCTCTCGTATGAAGAAGAGTCCTCGGGTGTGCTTGGTCGGGGGTTCCGCTGCGGGTTCCTCGGCATGCTCCACCTCGAGATTGTGACCGAGCGGCTCAAGCGCGAATTCAACATGGAGATTGTCATCACCTCACCGTCCATCGTCTACGAAATCACCCACCCGGACGGAAAGGTGGAAGAAATCTATGCCGCATCGCGGTTCCCTGAGCACGGCGCAAAGGTTACCGTCCGCGAGCCGTGGGTCTTGGCGCAGATTATCCTCCCGCCTGAGTACCTCGGGGCAGTCATGACGCTCCTCTACGACCACGAGGCGAGCGTCATCGACACGGAGGTTTTCGGCGACGGGAGGAACCTCCTCTCCGTTGAGATGCCCCTCCGCGAGCTCATGCGAAACTTCTTCGACAAGCTCAAGAACGCAACGTCGGGGTACGCGTCGCTCTCGTACGAGATTGCCGAAATGCGTCCTGCCGACGTGACTCGCCTCGACGTCCTTATTGCAGAGGAGATGGTGCCGGCATTTGCGCGCGTCGTCGGCGTCCGGCGTGCCGAGTTTGAGGCGCGCGCCATCGTCGAGAAGCTCCACGGGACGCTCCCGCGCCAGCTCTTCGTGACGAAGATTCAGGCGAAGGCCCTGGGCCGCATCATCGCATCACGCTCGCTCTCAGCCATGAAGAAAGATGTCACCGGCTACCTCTACGGCGGAGACATCACGCGGAAGATGAAGCTCCGCGAGAAGCAGAAGCGCGGGAAGAAGCGTATGCTCGAGCGTGGAAAGGTGAACATTCCGCAGGATGTATTCATGAAAATCATTAAGAGCGAGTAGAATCCATTTCAAAACCCATCTGCTTTGTTGCCCTCGTCGTTCAAACACTCATCATATGTCAAATATGTCTCGTGTTTTCACTTCTCCGCGCCTCGCATCGTAGGTTTTGAAATGGGTTCTAGGACGTGTAGAAAAGCCCCGGCAGATGCCGGGGCTTTTCGTATTATGACGCACCGATGCCGCCGGAGTAGGCGAAAATCATGCTGAGTGCTATAAGGATGGCGAAGAACGACCAGATCCACTTGATGGCCGTTTTTGTCTTTTTTTTGAATAGGAAACTCATAGTGTAGAATAGTAACACATGTTCGATTTTCACGAAAAGCGGAAAATCCGCGGCATCCTCTATTCGAAGGCGACTATCATCATCCTCTTCATGCTTGCCGCGCTCCTCTGCCTTTCTGTCTATGGACGGTATGAGGTTGCGCGTGATATGGAGGGGAAACTCGAGGCAAAGGAAGCAGAGCTCCGCGCACTCGAAGCACGCGCTGCTGCCATCGAGGCGAAGGTGAAGTTTCTTGAGGACGACCGGGGGCTCGAGGAGGAGCTTCGGAGCCGGTTCGACGTCGTGCGCGAGGGTGAGCAGACGGTCATTCTTATCGATTCCCGCGCAGACGAGAAGAAGAATCGTCCGACAGCTACGCTTCCGGCACCCGAACCTGAGCCGGAAGAGGAATCATTCTTCGGAATACTCAAGTTTTGGGATTAGGAATTTGGCACTTCCAAGAGCCATGGTATACTCAAGGTCCTTATTTGAGTAATCGTACCCACATATGGCACAGGTAACCATTTATAGCACGCCGACCTGCCACTTCTGCCACGCGGCAAAGGCATTTTTCGAGGAACACGGCGTCGAGTACACGAACCACGACGTCGCATCCGACATGGAGAAGCGCAAGGAAATGATTGATATGACCGGTCAGATGGGCGTCCCCGTCATCCGCATCGACAACGACGTCATCGTCGGCTTCGACGAGGGGAAGGTCCGCGAACTCCTCCATATTGCATAGATAAGAAGGATGCCGAAAGCAAGAACCAGACACTACGTCTGGTTTTTGCTTTAGGTGCCCTCACCCGGAATCGAA
>CAYRER010000027.1:0-6885 GCA_964423385.1 uncultured Candidatus Saccharibacteria bacterium
ACGCCGTTTGCAAAAATCATGTCGTCGAACTTCTTCTGGTCGATGAGCGCGAGCCGGTATGAAGTGCCCTCAGCCGGCGTCGCCTCGAGGTTGTAGTTGTTGCCCGTCTGCTCCTGGTAGTCGGCGATGCGGGTGCGCATGAAGTCGAGCACGTCCTCGGCGAACGCGATACCCTCCTTCGTGCCGATGTCGGTACCGAGGAGATTCCTGATTGCCTCGTTCATGCCGACGAGTCCGATGGTCGAGAAGTGATTCTTCCAGTACGAGCCGTAGGCGGTCTTCACGTTCTCAAGGTAGTACTTCGTGTACGGGTAGAGGTTCTTGTCGGTCATCTGCTCGAGGACCTTCCGCTTGATTTCGAGACTCTCTTTGGCGATATCCATGAGCTTCCCGAGCTTTTCCTTGAATTCCGCTGCATCCTTCGCGGTCTTCCCGAGGCGGGGGAGGTTCATCGTGACCACGCCGATGGAGCCGGTAAGGGGATTCGCGCCGAAGAGTCCACCGCCGCGCTTCTGGAGTTCGCGGTTATCGATGCGGAGCCGGCAGCACATCGAGCGTGCGTCATCCGGACTCATATCGGAGTTCACGAAGTTCGAGAAGTACGGAATGCCGTACTTCGCGGCGGCCTCCCAGAGGCCGACGATGGTCTCGTTCTCCCAGTCAAAGTCTTTCGTGATGTTGTAGGTAGGTATCGGGAAGGTGAACACCCGGCCGGACGCGTCGCCCTCGGTCATCACCTCGAGGAGTGCCCGGTTGAACATATCCATCTCTTTCTTGAAGTCGCCGTAGTGCTCCTTCATCTCCTTGCCGCCGACGATGACCCGCTGTTTCTCGTAGAATGAGGGGACGGTGAGGTCGAGCGTGATATTGGTGAACGGCGTCTGGAAACCGACGCGTGTCGGGACGTTCACGTTGAAGACGAATTCCTGGAGGGCCTGCTTCACCTCGTCGTACGAGAGGTGGTCGTACCAGATGAACGGCGCGAGGAGTGTGTCGAAGTTCGAGAATGCCTGTGCACCGGCCGCCTCGCCCTGGAGTGTGTAGAAGAAGTTCACAACCTGACCGAGCGCAGTCTTCAGGTGTTTCGGCGGCTTGCTCTGCACCTTTCCGCCGACGCCGCCGAAGCCGCGCTTCAAGAGATCATAGAGGTCCCAGCCGACGCAGTACACGGAGAGGAGGTTGAGGTCGTGGAGGTGGAAGTCGCCCTGAGTGTGCGCGTCACGGACCTCAGTCGGGTAAATTTTGTTGAGCCAGTAGTTCTTCGAGATTTCCGAGGCGATGTAGTTGTTGAGGCCCTGGAGGGAGAACGACATATTGCTGTTCTCATTCACCTGCCAGTCGGCGCGCGCGAGGTACTGGTCGACGAGGTCGATTGACTCCGTCTGAATCATCCGGCGAATCTGCGCGTGCTGTTCCCGGTAGAGGATGTACGCCTTTGCCGTATCGTGGTAGCCGACCTCCATCAGGGTCTTCTCGATGACGTCCTGCACCTCCTCGACAGTCGGGATGTATCCCGTATCGCCCACGTGCCGGCTCCGGAGTTCCGCAATGACGGCTTTCTTGATTTTCTCCGGCGCGCTCGGCCGGTATGCACCGGTCGCGTGGAGCGCTTTCTCGATGGCGCGGGTAATCTTAGACTCATTGAAGGGGACTTTTCTCCCCGAGCGCTTGATAATGTGCGTAAGCTCTCCTCGTTGTACTAGGTTTCCCATAGGGCTGTTAAAACGCGGTTGCCCGGAGCAACCGGCGTGATATTATTGATGGTAATCTATACGAGGATTATATATAGACTATTACCTATACATTTTTTCAGCACTGTGGAAAAAAAGAAAAAACAACCAAAACAGGTTCATTCCGATACAAAAACCTACCCGCGTCCAGCGTGGGTGAAGAAGTCGGTTGCACAGGAAGAAGAGCTCTGCCCGGACTGCTTCAAGGTGGTCGGCGTTCAGAGCCGGTACAAGCTCGTCTGTCTCTTAGGGAAGGCGAAGAAGGGGGAGACTGTCGGCAAGCTCACCGAGCGTCTCGGTCTCAAGCAGCCGACCATCACGCACCACCTCAACATTCTCAAATCGGTCAATGCGGTTGAGGTAGAAGACCGTGGGCGCGAGCGCGTGTACACCCTCAACCGCGATGCGCACTGCTTCGAGGAGTGCAAGATTCCGTACTAAGACACCAGCTTCGGCACATTTCTTCGTTACTGCACTCGAAGCTGGCGTCTCAATGAGTGCCGTCTTTCTCTCGGTGAAGCCGCATAAGTTCAGCGACCTTCTCGAACACGCGGAAGCCATGCACCGACTCGAACCCAGCGACCTGAGGAGACTTATTGACCTCGAGGACCAGAGGACCATCCGCTGTCTGAATCATGTCGACGCCCGCCACGTCGATACCGCACACCTCGGCCGCGCGGCAAGCAAGTGAAGACTCTGTTTCGGCGAGCTCGTGGAGGGATGGCACCGCGCCCTGTGCGAGGTTGTTGAGGTGACCGGCACTCCGCGTCCGCCTGATGGCGCCGAGCACCTCGCCGTAGGCGACGAGAACCCTGATGTCGAACGTGTTCTCGATGAACGGCTGGACGAGGGCGAGCTCCGCGGGCTTCTTCTCGAGCACGCACGCCTCGAGCTCTTCCCACGTCGCGACGTAGCGCACGTTCCTTCCTTTGCTCCCGTCGGTCTTGAAGACAGCAGGGAAGGAAATGTGCTCGCGGAGATATTTCTTGTTCCGCCGGAACGACTCTTCGCGGAAGATGAATGTTTCAGGAACCCTGATGCCGGAGGAAGCGAGGGTGAGCATCTGTGAAATCTTCTCGGCGCTCCCCGGGTACGAGCGGTTTATCGGGTCATTCACCGGGATGTTCTTGCGGGCGAGGTGGTCGGAGAGGATGCCGCAGAACTGCTGGTCGGTGGCGCGGAGCCGCAGGAAGACGAAGGACCCCGTCCAGTCAATCGGAATGCCGCGGTGGATGAATGCGGGCTTCCCGCCATCATCGATGTGGAGGAGGAGACGCTTTGTGTGGTACCACTCGTGGGGCAGGTCTCCGAGTCCGGAGATGAAGGCGCGCCGGGTCTCCGTGCCGGCGTTGAGGATGATGCATTTCCAGGGATTTCCCATAGTGGAGATAGTAGGCGAAAAGGGGAAAACGCACAATCGGCGGGTTCTGTACACACCGGAACCCGTGTAGTATAGTTGTGCGACTTTTTAGAGCCCACCTCACCACCACCGCGGAATTCAACCTCCCAACCCGCTGTTTCCATGAGAAAAAAGGAAAAGAATATTATCGTGTACGTGATGCAGATTCCGCCCGGGGCGGCCGCAAGCATCCGTGCGTACGAGCGGAGCGTCGGCCGGAAGTTCCGCATCATGCTCCTCAGGGACAGCCGGCACGCCGAGGGGAAGAAGACCGAGTATGAGGGCGTCGACTTTCTCGTTGAGTGCGACTTCGACGAGCCGGCACGCATTGCCGAGGCGCTCGCACCGTACCAGGGCGAGCTCTGCGCCATTACGTGCCGCACCGAGTCGTACATGGCGCGTTTCATCCAGGTCATCCCGCACGTGCCGTACCTGCGGACGCCGACCACTGAATCTCTCCGCTGGGCGAGCGACAAGCTCGAGATGCGCCGGCGCTTTCGTCTCCTCGCTCCGAAGTACACGCCGAAGTACACTCTGGTGAAGGGGAACACAAAGGCGGAGCGCCGGCGCATCATCGAGCGCATCGGATTTCCGCTCATCGTGAAGCCGACAAACCTCGCGCAGAGTCTCCTCGTTTCCGTGTGCTACCACGAGGACGAGCTCAAGAAGTCGCTCGCACACGCGATGCGGAAGATCGGGAAGGTGTACGCGGAGAACGGCCGCACCGAGACGCCGAAGCTTCTCGCCGAGGAGTATATGGACGGCGATATGTACTCGGTCGATGCGTACGTGAACGGACGGGGAAAGGTGTACTTCTGCCCGATGGTGCGTGTCTTCACGCGGAAGAATATGGGGCACGATGATTTTTCAAACTACATACACCTCTCGCCGACAGCGCTCAAAAAGCGGAGCGTCGAGCGCGCACACGAGGCGGCGGAGGCAGGCATCCACGCCCTTGGCCTCCGCAATACGACAGCGCACGTCGAACTCATGAAGATTGACGACGAGTGGAAGCTCATCGAAATCGGCGCGCGCGTCGGTGGTTTCCGCGATAAGCTCCACAAGCTCTCCTGCGATATCGACCACTCACAGAATGACATCCTCATTCGTCTCCCAAAGAAGCCGATTCTCCCGAAGAAGTGCATGGGGTATGCCGCGACTTTGAAGTGGTACCCGAAGAAGGAGGGGAGAATTGTCGGTCTTAAAGGCGTGAAGAAGTGCCAAGAGCTCAGGTCGTTTTCCGACATCAAGATTCTCAAGAAGGTCGGCGACATGTGCCGATTTGCCAAAAACGGCGGGAAGGCGGTCTTTACGCTCACGTTCTACAACCGCGACCGGGCGAAGCTCCTCGCTGATATGCGCCGGGCGGAACAGCTCATCGAGGTCCAGATTGAGGGGTAGGGTGTTTTCACAGCGGCGGTGCCGCCATACCGAGCGGTAGTGTAGTATAGGGGTGCATGATACGGACGAAACACCTCGTGCTCGCTTTGGGCGTCTCAGCGTTTTCTGCCATTGCGGCCGGCGTGTTTTTGAATGGCGGTGCAGGATACCCACTGGTTCTCACCGCGGCCTTTTCTCTCCCCCAGGATGCGTACGAGGTTGTGTCCGAAGAGCGCCGCTCGCTGGATGAGCACAGGTCTGCGCTCATTGCGTCGGTGCGCGAGGCACTCCGTACAGACCCAGTACCCGAACCAGAACCAGAACCCATGCCGGCCCCGCTCCCGCCAGAACCGGAGGCAATTACCGTTTCCGTACCTCCCGGGCACGGCGCTCCGGGCTACGGAGACGCGCCGGCAACCATTACTCCTTCTGCGCCTACGCCGGGACGTGAGACGCTGACACCCGCCGCGTCATCCTCAGAGGCCCAGGCCGTCCCCTCGTCGACAAGCACACAACCGGACGGTGTTCCGGTGTCCGGAGCGGGAGTACAATAGCAGCGTATGCAATCAATCACCGCAGAGGAGCTTAAGAAGCGTCTCCATGACGGAGACATCGACGAAGTGCTCGTTGATGTCCGGGAGAACGTTGAATTTAAGGGGAAGCACATTCAGGGTGCGAAGAACATACCGCTCGGTACCGTGCGGGACGCCGTCGATAAACTGAAGGCGATCGGCACCGTGTATGTTCACTGTGCATCGGGTGCCCGGAGTTCCCAGGCCTGCAGTCTGCTGAGCGATGCCGGCGTGAACGTTGTGAACATCGAGGGCGGCATCACCGCGTGGGAGCGGGCCGGTTTCGAGGTTGTCGGCTCGGGAAAGAACGTCATCCCCATCATCCGCCAGGTCATGATTGTGGCGGGAGCCCTCGTCCTTCTCGGCATCGCGCTCGGTACCTGGGTGAACGCGTGGTGGTATGCGCTCTCGGCCTTCGTCGGTGGCGGACTTTTCTTTGCGGGCGTCTCCGGCATCTGTACGATGTCGTACATTCTCGCGCGAATGCCCTGGAACCGGTGAGTGTTCCAAGAATCATCCGCCTACTTCGTTGTCTTCGGATAATTCTAGAAACACTCGCAGACTCACGCGTAGATGCTCGCCTGTGAACATTTTTTGCTGCGTTTAGTAAATACGGACATCGCGCAATTCTTGTCATCCTAACTTCGCGTATGAGGACGCCTTGATGAGGGGGGCGCGTTCCTGTATAACAGGGGCTGGTCAACCACCTGGAGGTTCCCGTGTATCGATTACTCCCGCTTTTAGGGGATGTCGGTATCGGCATCCTCGCAATCGCGTTCCTTTCATTCTGCTACGGCGAAGATTTTCATCGTTCGCTCTGGTTTCTCCCCCTCATCTTCCTTCCTGACCTCGATGCGCTCCCTGAGCTCCTCGAGCGGGGGAATGTCGGTGCGAGCAGAAACTGCATCCGCGACCACCGCGAGCGCCTCCACGTCCCGCTCCTCTTCCTCGTTCCTGCCGGGCTCCTCTCCTACCACGTTGGGTATGAGGGAATGGTCGTGTTTACGCTCTTCTACCTCCACTTTCTCCACGACAGCATCCTCACGGGGTGGGGCGTGCCCTGGTTTGCTCCGTTCTCGGATGTGCGGGTCAAGTTCTTCGCGAGCGAACAGAACAATGCTTCTCTCCGGAGACGCGACTGGGTCCGCGTCTGGAAGAGGACCCGGCTACCGTACCTCATCGAGAAGTTCGGTGACGAGGACTGGATTCGAAACCACTACCTCCGCATCACGCCGACGTCGGTCATTGAGTACAGCACCTTCATCGCCGGCATCGTCGTCCTCCTGCGCCTGTCTGGGTAACTCCCGGGCAGGTGCTTTTCTTTTGGTACACTAGATGGAATGGAGCGCGAAATGCGAAAAACGTTTCCAAAAGGATTTTCGTGGGGCGCGGCCACCGCCTCCTACCAGGTGGAAGGCGGCATCGAGAACACCGACTGGGCAAAAGCCGCACGGGAGGGGAGAGTTCCACCCTGCGGAATTGCGTGTGACCACTACCGCCGGTTTGAAGAGGACTTTGACATTGCGAAGTCTCTGGGGCACAACGCGCACCGGCTCTCCATCGAGTGGGCGCGCATCGAGCCCGAAGAGGGGAAGTGGGACGAGGACGCCATCATGCACTACCGGAGGGTGCTCACCGCGCTCCGCGTCCGGGGAATGAAGCCGTACGTTACCCTCTGGCACTTCACGCTCCCCCTGTGGTTCTCGGAGACCGGCGGGTTCGAGCGGAAGGATGCGCCGGAAATCTTCGCACGGTACTGTGCGCACGTCGTCTCCCGCCTCGACGACCTCTGCGACAGCTTTTC
>CAYRER010000027.1:6985-12625 GCA_964423385.1 uncultured Candidatus Saccharibacteria bacterium
CAATCGGCCTCAACTACTACTTCCACCGGAAGTTCGGCGACACGGCGACGTATGAGAAGACTGACATGGATTGGGACATTTACCCGGAGGGCATCGAGGAAGCGCTCATGATGCTCCACCGGTACAAAAAGCCCCTCTACGTTGCGGAGTCGGGCCTCGCCGACGAGAAGGATGTGCACCGTGCCGGCTACATTACGAGGCAGGTGCGTGCGATGCACCTCGCGATGGAGCGCGGAGCCGACGTGCGCGGGCACATGTACTGGTCCCTCCTCGACAACTACGAGTGGGCGCTCGGTTTCGAGAAGCGGTTCGGCCTTGTCGCGATTGACTACACGACCCTCACGCGCACCGTCCGCCCCTCTGCCCACGTGTACGCAAAAATCTGCACCGAGAATGCGGTAGAATAGAACATATAGAAAATAGGATATAGAAATATTGAATATATTCTCTATTCCATATTCTCTATTTCATATTCCATGAATTGGATTCTCCTCGCAGTCGCGGCGCAGTTTGTGAACGCGCTCGTCGCCGTGCTCGACAAGCGCATCGTCTCCGATGAGAAGATGTTGCCGAACCCCTTGGTGTACGCGTTCTACACGTGTCTCCTCTCGGGTGCATGGATTGTCCTCTACCTCGTGAGCTTCATTCCGCTGCCGTTTTCCGACATTGCTGTCCCGTCGTTTGAGAATGTGACCCGGCCGACCCTGGAGGTCGTCGCGCTCGCGTTTCTCTCGGCGTACACGTTCTTCAGCGCGCTCGTCTCGATGTTCAGCGCATTCCGCACCGCCGATGCAGCGGACGTCGTGCCGGTCGTCGGTGCGACGTCCGCCATCGCCTCGTTCGGGCTCGGGTACTTCTTTCTCGGTACCGTGGTGTCGTCGAACTTTGCGCTCGGCATCGTCCTTCTCGCCATCGGCACGTTTCTCGTCTCGCACTTCCACTTCCCGGTGAAGACGGCGCTCATCTCAATTCATTCAGGTATCTTTTTCGCCCTCCACTACGTCGCCATCAAGGGACTCTTCATGGTGACGTCGTTCGATGACGGTTTCTTCTGGTCGCGCATCGCCTTCATGCTCTATGCGCTCTCCATTCTCATGATTCCGAGCTACCTCGAAAAGATCAAGACGTCGACAAAGAGCACGACGACCCGTGCCGGTCTCCTCATCTTTGCGAACAAGGTCCTCGCCGGCATCTCGGCGATTCTCATTCTCAAGGCGACGCACCTGGGAGATGTCGCTGTCGTGCAGGCCCTGGGAGGACTCCAGTTTGTGTTCATTCTCTTCATCGGCATCTTTTTCACACTCTCTCCCAAAAAGGTCGCGGTCGGGGAGGTATACCACCGCGAAACTATCCTCCAGAAGGCGCTGTTTGTATCTATTATTGCCCTTGGTTTTCTTGTACTATTTACGTAGAACCTTCATAAATTGTGCATTTCGTTGTTGCACTTCACAAACTAATACTCGCCGTATGATATATACGTCTCATATTATTTTGTTTGTGCGCCTAGAAATACATTAATTTCTGACAGTTCTTGTGTAGACGCTATCGAGATTCTCCCCACACCACCCCGTGACCCCTAATGAAAAATGGTGAGTAAGAAAAAACTTCTCAAAGCAACCTCCGCGGGCGTGTTTGCTGTACTAACACTCGCGTTTATTCTTTTTCTCCTTGCCCGGAAAGACGTTCCGGAGGTAATAACGTACGGCATTTCATACAACGTTCCGTACATTCTTGAGCTCGGCCTCGACCAGGATGAGGTCTTCGATGCATTCCTTTACGATCTCGGCGTGCGCCACCTCCGCATGAGCGCGCACTGGACCCTCGTCGAGCCCGTGCGCGGCCAATTCGACTTTGCGTGGATGGACCGCGACATCGAGAAGGCGGAGGCGGTCGGCGCCGAGATTATCTTCGGCGTCGGCAGGCGGCTCCCGCGCTGGCCCGAGTGCCACGTGCCCGGCTGGGCGAGAGAACTCTCGTGGGAGGAGCAGAAGGCGGAGCTCCGCGAGTACATCGAGGCGGTCGTTACCCGGTACCGGAACTCTCCCGCCGTCACGCACTGGCAGGTCGAGAATGAACCCTTCCTCGGCGTTTTTGCGAAGGAGCACTGCGGTGAGCTCGATGAGGAGTTCCTCAGGGAGGAAATAGCCCTCGTCCGTTCGCTCGACCCGACGCGTCCGATTCTCGTCACCGATAGCGGCAACCTCGGCACGTGGCGGGGTGCCTACTCACTCGGCGACGCGTTCGGTACGAGCGTATACGTGTACTTCTGGAATCCCGAGCTCGGACAGTTCAAAACCGTCCTCCCGCCATGGTTTTACCGGGTGAAGGAGGGTCTCATGGCGCTCCTCTACGGAGAAAAGGAGACGTTCCTCATCGAGCTCTCCCTCGAGCCGTGGCTCCTCGAGCCGGTCGCGAACGTGCCGGTCGAGACGCAGTATTCGCGGATGGATATCGGCAAGCTCACTGAAATCGTCGAGTATGCCCGGGATACGCGCTACGAGCGGCAGTACCTCTGGGGAGGGGAGTGGTGGTACTGGCTCAAGGACCGGGGACATCCAGAGATGTGGGAGCGGGGGAAAGAACTCTTTGAAACCGGCGTATGAAACGAACTCGTTCAGAACTTGAACATCTAGAAAGCGCCCTTGAGGAAACAGTTGCGAAAACGGACGAACTCATTGCGCCGGTCCGGGAGTCGCTCTTCCGGCGTTTCCCGACGATATCACTCCTTACGGTCACCTTTGGCGTCTCCGCGACGGTCTACGGCATCGAACGGCTCATTGCCGACATCACGTGGCTCAATGACCGCCCCTTCCTCATCCTCATCATCGGTATCAGCATCCTCACAGTAATGGGGAGACTCTACAAGAAGCTCGGGTGAGTCGGGTGTATAATGGCAGAAATTGTATGACTATCCTCCGCTTCGTATTTCCGTTCCTCTTTGTCCGCAACTGGTACAACGGCGCTTGGGAGCTTTCCCGCGCGCGGTGCATACTCTTCGGCGGCGCCGTTCTGTTTTTTGTTCTCGGTGTCGGCATCGTATACCTTCTCCAGGCGCCGGTCGTCTACACGGCGGATTAAAGTAATGCGTTTCAGAAAATCATGAACAGCAAGCTCATCAAGGTCTACCTCACCGTCGTCACCGTACTCCTCATCATCGGCATCTGTCTCGGCGTGTACGTTTGGTATACGCTCCAACAGATAAACTCTGCCGCCGAGGGTGTCGAAACTCAGGAGCGGCCGGCACCGGAATCCGCCGCTCCCGGCATACAACTCGAGGCACCCATTGTCGTTGATACGGCGAAGCTCCCAGAGTCCCAGCGAAAGGTGCTCGAAACAGTCGGCCTCGGAAACGAAACGTTCACCATTACCCAGGACATGGTGACGTGTGCTGAAGACGCGCTCGGCGCGGCGCGCGTGGAAGAAATCCTCAGCGGAGCAGCGCCGTCGCCCCTTGAATCCCTGAAGCTTCTCCCCTGTGTGAAGCGGTAGAGGTGAAGAAAAGTCTCCGACAGGGTATACTCAATTCCATGAAACAGATACCGTTTTTTATTCTTGCGGCACTGTGTGCCTTCGTGCCCGCATCTGCCGACGCCGGCCCCATTATCAGGAGCGGGGAGACCATCTCCGTCGACGCGTCGCAGGTGCTCACCGGTGATTTCTACGGGCTTGCCGGCATCGTTACCATTTCGGGAGAGGCGCGCGAAGATGCGTACGTCGCGGGCGGTACGGTGACAGTCAATGCTCCGGTTGCCGGCGATCTTACGGTCGCCGGCGGGTCAGTCCAGGTACACGGCGTCGTGGGAGATGATGTCCGCGTCGTGGGAGGGGACGTCACCATTGCAGAGTCAGTGAAAGGTGATGTTGTCATGGTGGGGGGCCTCCTCACCATCCTCTCGACTGCAACGGTTGAGGGAGATGTCATTTTCCTGGGCGGGGAGGCGGTCCTCGAGGGGAACGTGAACGGGAGCGTGCACGGGAAGGCAGAACGCGCACGGATAAACGGCAAGGTCGGCGGCGACATCACCATTACCACCGGAACACTTCTCACTCTGGGCGACAACGCCGACGTCGAGGGAGGCATTACATACGAGAGCAGGAACGACCTCGTTCGCGCACAGGACGCGCGTGTCGGCGGAGACATCCGCAAGGTCGGCATGCTTCCCGTTGCGGAGGGGAACCTCCTCAGGACCTACCTCACCGGAGTTATCATCCTCGCCTTTGCCGTGTTCTCCGTTTACTTCATCGCGCGGAGCCGTTTTACTTCTCTCGTCCACGCCGCTGTAGAAAATCCCGGACTCTCCGGTCTCGTCGGGCTCGGGATTCTTTTCATGACGCCGTTTACGGCGAGTGTGTTCCTCGTGAGCATCATCGGCAGTCTCCTCGGCGCGGTGATTCTTGCCGCCTACCTCCTCGTCGTCATGCTTGCAGTCGTGCTCTCCGGAGCTGTGCTCGGTTTTCTCGCGCGGAGGGCGCTCCTCAAGAAAAGCGAAATCACCCTCGGGGGTACGCTCTTCGGCACCGCACTCTTCGCCGCGCTCGGACTCGTCCCGTACGTCGGAGGCCTCCTCGTACTCGCCTCTGTTTCGGTTACCTTAGGTGCCCTCGGAACGGCGCTCTACCGCGGAATTCGGGCCTAAACTTATACCCACGGCGATTTTTGACCGCCTTCAGAGTGGTATAATAGGAGTGTCTTTATAAGCGTAGTAATTCATCAACGATGAATAACAAGACCGTACACATGCTCGTGTTCATTCTCCTCGTCGTAGGAGGCTTGAACTGGCTTCTCACCGCGTTTGGATGGAACGTTGTGAATATGATCCTCGGCGGATGGCCGATGGTCGAGAAGATCGTGTACATCCTCGTAGGTCTTTCAGCTATCTACGAGCTCATGACGCACAAAGCACACTGCACCCAGTGCAGCATGTAGCTTTTTTCTCACACGGAAACGCGGGGGCGCGTCGCGCCCCCGCGTTTTTGGTATACTCCCCGGTATGACTTCGAAGAAACAGCGTGAACGCACCCGGAGAGTCCGGCGGATGAATCGGATTCTCCAGAAGCTCTACCCCGACCCTCGGATTCTCCTCAATCACGGAAACACGTGGGAGCTCCTCGTTGCGGTCATCCTCTCGGCGCAGTGCACTGACGCCCGTGTAAACCAGGTGACCAGGGAGCTCTTCAGGAAGTACCGGACCGTCAGGGCGTATGCAGAGGCGCCACAGCGTGAAATGGAACGAGCGGTCTTTTCAACCGGCTTCTACCGCAACAAGGCAAAGAACATCCGGGCGGCGGCTCGGGCGATTCTCCGTGACTACGGCGGAGAGGTGCCGAGGTCTATGGGAGAGCTCACGAAGCTCCCCGGTGTCGGACGGAAGACGGCAAACGTCGTCCTCTCGAATGCGTTTGACACCCACGAGGGGATTGCGGTCGACACGCACGTTCGGCGCTTCGCCCTCCGCTTCGACCTCTCTGATCACCAGGACCCCGTCCGCATCGAGCGCGACCTCATGGCGATTATGCCGAAGGGGGAATGGTGGGGATTCAATCACCGGCTCGTTATGTATGGTCGGGAAGTCTGCCCGGCACGAAAGCACAACTGCACCCGCCACCCGCTTACTGCAGTCTTTCCTGAGGCCTCCACGT
>CAYRER010000028.1:0-12002 GCA_964423385.1 uncultured Candidatus Saccharibacteria bacterium
TTGAAAACAAGAGTCTGGGAAACCGGACCGTGAGTTCGAATCTCACTCCCTCCGCTCGTAGAAAATACCGCCATCAGGCGGTTATTTTCTTGAGCGGAGGGGGAGCAAAGCACCTGCGTGCTTTGCGTAGAGATTCGAACGTCGGAGTCATGTTTTTGCTATTCAAAATGCAAAAACAGGCGAGATGCGTCCAGCGTTCTTGCGAGCGAAGCTTGCTAGAAAAAGCGGGACGAATCTCACTCTCCGCAAAATTCTGCTGTCTCCATAACAAATACGCGTGATACAATACTCACATGGACGACATCCGTTCCGTCTCGTGGGAAGCTCCCGAGCACAACCACATTGAGAAAACCCAAGATTGGTACTGGGTCTTGAGCATTATTGGTATTGCTGGCTCGGTGACGAGCATCATCCTCGGTAACGTGCTCTTCGGCGTCGTCATTCTCCTCGGCGTCATGACGATGATTATCGTCTCGCACCGGAAGCCGAAGTTGGTCAGCTTTGAGGTCTCTGCGCGCGGTATCCGCGAGGGCGACGACCTCTACCCCTACTCTGCACTCGAGTCGTTCTACCTCGACGAAGAAAACCCCAGCGGTCCCCAGCTCATCGTCCGTCCAAAAAAAATCTTCCTCCCCCTCCTCATCCTCCCCATACCCGAAGCGTACCTCGACGAGATTGAGTCAGTTATCGCGGGGCGCCTCCGAGAGGAGCACCTCGAGGAGCCCTTCTCGCACAAGCTCATGGAGTTCCTCGGATTCTAGCGAGGGGCGAAAGTTTGTGGTATTATCCACCCGCTCGCTTTCACGATTTAACGGGTAGGATGAATGATGTCTGCGGAATGGGCGGTGAGCAAACCAAAAGGGACACAGCAGGTACACACGCTCTCATAGTTTAATGGATAGAATGCAGGTTTGCGGTACCTGCGATCCAGGTTCGATTCCTGGTGAGAGCACAACGAGTTAGGTTGATTTGTCCACCTAGACAAAAAGACGCCGTAGCTTCGGCGTCTTTTTGTTGTTTGACGCGAACAAGGCAACTTCAATTCTCATGCAAAGAAAGAGCCACGCATTGCACGTGGCCCGTTACCTGGTTGAGATCAGAGTCAGATAAAAAGCTGTACTCATCGTCACCGCCCGCTCACGCCTAGTAGAGCTCGCCGCGGGAAAGCCGACGTGAAGCCGATGAAGGTGTACCAGCACTGGTAGGAAGTTGATTCTTGCGTGTTTCACTGACGGGTATATGATTAATTTCAGCGGCACCGGCGCGCTTTATTGCATAAACAGTCGGGAACAACTCAAATGGGCTATCTTCATTCGGCGCAGTTGATGCATGGGATGTCGAGCTGACCCTGTGGCCCCACCGTGCTCGCAATGGATTGCGTGCTTGTCGGTGCGGAGCGGCCTGGGTGGCCGGACGCTCAACTCATTAGACGTTATTTCAAGGCGCTATGGAAATTATCCGAGATGGTGAAAGCGTGGTTCTCTCAAACGATGGGGTGACATCGCGGCAATTGTTGTTCCCCGAAAATTCGCGATCGGAGCGAGTGACTATCACCCGAGTCATCGTGGCTTCGGGTGCGCGCAATCCGCCACATCGTCACGCGGCGTCGGAGCAAATTTGGGTGGCTGTTCGAGGCTCGGGCCACCTTCTTCTCGAAGGCGGGCAGTCCGTTCCTTTCAGACAGGGCGACGTCGTGCGGTTCGAGGACAATGACCTTCACGGCTTCGAAAACACGGGCGAGACCGAATTTGAGTACCTGTCAGTGACATCGCCACCCGTGAATTTCCGTGGCGCATACGCGAAGGACTGGAAATAACGTCTAACAAGGCGTTCGAGTCGGACCGTGATGCGGCGTGACCCCGCCGTAGAAGGAGTGAGAATCTGCGCGACACGAGGGTTCCGCGCAGCCCTACAACCCATTTCCCATTCGACAATGGCGACAAAGAAAAGAGCCGCGCATTGCACACGGCTCTTCAACGACTGAACTGGATGGTTGTCCTTTAGGTACTTCTTCTTTCAGGTACTCCGACGACCTGGACAAGCTCCAAGGGCCTTCGAGCTACGACCTTGATTGGCTTCCAGGTAAGCGTTGAGATGACTTCAACGGTAGGTGTGTCGCAGTAGTCATTGACCCACTTCACCGCGGGTTCATGATCATCGGCACTAAACTCTACCTGCGTGAGTTCCATGCCCAAGAAATACGGCGTTGGATCGCCCGGAGCCACTTTGGGCACCTCACAAATCAGCCTATACAGGCCCATCGTTTCCTCCCCACGTTGTAGATACCCGAATGATTTCTGGTAGCTACAAGTGCGGAGGAATCTCTGGCACCACACTACAACGTATTGCTAATCCGTCAAGCTCCGACGGTCTGCAGAGGCGATGTACCAACGGAGCGCCTCTCGAATCAGTTCGGAGCGGGTCCGGTGTTCCTTCTTCTGTATGGCTTCGACCTCCTCCGCCATAACAGGCGGAAGGGAGATCGTGAATGTGACAGTAATTCGTGACATGGTTGAAGAATAAAACTTAGTAAGGGTGGAGCGCACGACGTGGAAACGTGACGTTTCCGCGAGAACGCTCTACTTGGTCATTCGCACGCAGTTGGTAAGCTCCATGCATGACCGAAGAAGAACACATCGCTGAGCTTACGGTCCTCCTCCGAAAGACAGCTCCTCCGGAAATGACCGACGATGAACTCCAGGTGCGGGTGCGTCAGCTCCTCCACCTCTACAAGATTCTCGTTTGGAAATCTCCGAGGGAGTAATCGCGGGAGCACCCACCTTCTCTTTGATCACTCGAATCTTCTCAACTCGTTTGAGGAAGTCTTTGTCGTTACTAAGTAAGCGGGTTCGAACATCTTCCACGAACCCGCACATCGGCAAGACAGCAAACACCGCCCCTGGGGGGTGGTGTTTGCTGTCTTAGTAAGCGAATAGTTTCGCTTACGTGCCGATGTGCTAAGCGGAGCCATGTTTTGCCTATGCATAATGGCAAAACGGGCGAGCTCGGGGAGGAAGTTCTTAACGAGCGAAGTGAGTTTAGAAACTTGACCCCACAAATCCTACGCACATAACACGTTGTGAGCTGCGCCGATTCCTACTGTTATCCATTTCTCTAAAATTTGCTACTATAGCTCTCACGCGGGTGAGAACGTGTGGGACACGTTCGCAAGACTCTGAACAATTTCTGTGAAGAGTGTACCGCTTCCGTAGGAAGTCGTGGTGGCAGGATGCTGAAACGGTATCCCATACCGTTTCAGTTCCCGAGTTTGAAAATAGAGTGCGGGTATCGTTCAGTGGCAGGACGATTGCTTCCCAAGCAATAGACGCGGTTTCGATTACCGCTACCCGCACTCTGTTTTCAAAGCAAGCAATAGACGCGTGAGAGGCGAATGCCTGAAGCTTCGCACCTACCCCCCAATCGGCGGAAAGTGGATGCTCGGGTGACCGAGGACGCCATTTATGATGACCGCAATGACGATAATCATCGGGAGCGCGTGGAGGAAGACGTACGGCACGGCGAGGAGATAGTGCCAGAAGCGTGGGTCTTTGGCTCCACGCTCCGCGGGAATCGAGTACGCCGGGAGGTACACCATAAGCCCGTAGACGAAGAGCCACTGGTAGAACATGACGATGTGACCGAGGTTCCCCGAGAAGAGTGCCTCGGCGACGGTTCCGACAAAGCCGAAGAGGACAAAGATGAAGAACGGTGAGAATCGGTATCTCCCAAGGAGCGACGCCGTCGCGATGAAGAGCGGAATGAACACGATGACGCTGTGGAAGAGGATGACGTCGAGCCAATCCCCTGACGCAGTAATGTACGCCTCTCCAACCGCGACCCCAAATGCCGGCGCGAGGTTTGTCATCGTGACCGTCACCACCTCTTCGAGCAACGCGAGGAGAGTCGCAAAGAGGACGAACTTCACCTTCCACCCGCCAGGGAGGGCGAGCACCCGTGCCCGCACCCGCTCGCGGAAGCGGTACATGAGGTACCCGCCGAGGAAGACCCAGAGGATGATGAGCCCCCACGCCATGCTGATGACCGTGCGTCCGACCGGATTATCCCGGTTGTCCATGTAGAGAAAGAACGTGAGGACGACGAGAACCGTCGCCATAAGGCCCGTAAACCACCGCTTCAGTTTCGGTTTCATCTCTCTAGCATACACGAAAACGCCCCGGCCGAGAGGCCGGGGTGTCTGCAACAGTCTAAGTTACGTCGCCGTGCGCTTGAGCGCCGCCGCAAGACGTGCCTTCTTCCGCGAGGCGGTGTTCTTCTTGATGACACCTCGCTTCGCGGACTTGTCGAGCGCCTGGTACGCCTTCGGGAGAGCTGCTTCCGCCTCCTTCGTGTTCCCCTTAGCCACATGGTCCTTAAACTCCTTTACCGCATCGTGGAGCTTCGCCTTCGTGCGGATGTTGTGGACGCGCTTCCGCGCCGAGGAGCGGACCGCCTTCTTTGCATTCTTTGTGATTGCCATACGTGCCCCGGAGTGTACCGTGCAGGAACCGAAAATGCAACCCTTAGATTCCGAGGAGTTGGTTAATTTGTCGTTGCCCCTCCTCGCGCGTTATCTCCCCCCTACCGATTCTATCTGCAATGGCCTGGATGCGTGCCTCCATATCGTCGGAGAGTGGCTCTGGCTCTTCGGCCTGAATCTCGACAACGTCTTCCTCCGGGGCGGATGCTTCTGGTGCCTCACGCGGAACGACAACCTCCTCTTTTTCTGGAACGGTAGGAGTTTCTTCCTTAGGTATCGGTGCCGGGGTTTCTACAGAATCATCCCCTCCCTTCATTAGAACGAGGGCAATCGCCGTAACGGCGACAAGCCCGAGAATGACGGCGATGACGATGAGTATGGTGTCTTTTCGTTCTGGTTCCATAGAATTATGTGTCGATGGTTGACGGAATAATCTCGACCTGAACAGAATCCGACGCGCCAGAATCACAGTCGTATAATTCGTATCTTGTCTGCGCCCCGATTGGAATATCAGCTGAGTTTGCTTCGTTTCGTGACACGTCATCCCACGACCCTGTACACGTTTGACCCTTTGTATCCCAGTGGAGTTTAACGGAGTCACCCTGAGAAATAATGACACTGTTTCTCTTTTCCCCGCCCACATCAATCCAAAGCTCCGGATTTGTATCTACATCAAAATCAATCGAATCGACGAGCTGGCCGTAGCACGCGAGTGTGTACGTTGTGTCTCCAGAAAGGGGTGACGTTACTTTTGGGGGAGTCTCATTTCCTGCCCAAGAATCAGCTCCTCCCGGGGGGGGTGGGTCACCGGCAATGGTGCACTGTCCTGGATTGATTGTCCCATGAATCTCCCAAGAGGTTGTCGCTGTTGTATTGTATGTAACATCACACGAACCTGTTTTGAGTCCCGGATCATCCGTTCCCTGACAGAGTAATCTCGTTGTCTGGGCACCGCCGTCAGTGGTGGTCTCAAATGTCGCCGTACAGGAACGGTCTCCGCTCATCGTAACTGAACCGTCAGAACAATCTGCGTCCCCGCTCCAGCCGGCAAAGACAGAACCTCCTGATGCTACGGCGGTGAGCACAACGTTTGTTCCTGATAGGTACGCCTCCGAACAATCTCCGGGGCAAGAAACTCCCGAAGCGGTGACCGTACCCGCTCCATCACCCTCGGTGTCTACCGTGAGTGTCTGGCTACTCTGCGTAAAGGTCGCCGTCACGTTCCGTGCTTCTGTCATGATGACAACGCACGCACCAGAGCCAGAACATGCCCCTCCCCAACTTGAGAATGAGTATCCTGAACTTGGGTTTGCCGAGAGCTGAACTGCGGTAGCGTACGCATACGACTCTGAGCAATCTAACCCGCCAGAACCACAGCTTATACCTGCCGGATTTGAGATTATGGTGCCGTTTGTCGCCGACGTGGTGAGCATGTAGGAAGTCGGTGTACAACTGAAGTTTGCGCCCGCAACGTAGTTACTCCAGTTGCCGTCTGCAATCCGGTTGTGCACCCACCAGCTGTACGTGGTTCCCGGGGTGATTGACCACGAGTACGGGTTTGTGCCGTCGGTCACACAGAGCTCCCCTCCGGCACACAACCCGGTCCACGCGGGAGGATTTTGGTGACCTCTGATGAAGTTACCTGTCGAGCCGACGGGAGCTGTCCAACCGAGACTTGCCGTCGTCCCCGCCGGTCCACACGTCTGTGTGGGATTGGTCGGGGGTGGGGGGACGGTGAAGGTCACCGTATTACTCTGACCGGTACCGCCCGGATTGGTGCAGTCGACGCGGTACGTAGTCGCGGCCGTAATTGCTTCTCCTGCGGGGATGCTGTACTGGGCCGTACCGGGATACGCGAGAGCACCTGAGACGGCGACGCCGTTTCGGTACACGACGCACGAGGTTGGGTTGTTGGTCGAAGACCACGAGACGTTCGTCACAACACCGCCCCACGCCGCGTTGTACTCGCCGTAGAACGCCGAGCCGGTCGAACCGCCGAGAGTCGACTGTGGCGTGAGCGTCACGACTGGAGTTTCAGGTATCCACCGTGGATAGAGCGTGACGGCGGAGTTTACGGTGTATGCACCTCCCGTAGCGTAGTCGGTGCCAGAGCCGTCAGCAGCGGTGTCCCACCCGACGAAGGTGTACCCTGTCCGCACAAGATTACCCGTGTTGTTCTGGAGTGTGAGCGCCACATCGTGGGTCTTCGTCTGGTTGCCGGGAACCACACCACCGGTCGCAGTTCCCGCATTGTATGTAATGGTGTACGTCTGTGCCGGACAGGTGACACTCGTCCATACTGCCGACGAGCATCCGCTCGCGTTGCATGAGTGCACCCACGCCGTGTAGCTCCGGCTGGACGCACCCGTCCAGGCACGCGATGTGCCGACGACATACTCGCAGATGTCGCCCGGGTTTACTGGACTACAGTCGGCATCCCACGCATTTGAAGTGTCGTCGATACGGATAGCGTACGAGAGGGCACCAGAAACTGCTGGCCAGCTCACACTCGCGTTGAGGCCTGCGTCGCACGACCCGCTCATTGATGCGGGAGGTGCAGGAGGTGCGGTCACCGTTGCTTCCGCACTCGTCCATTGACCCGCGGAGTTGCTACACTCAATACGGTACGTCTTTGGATTGGTTATGGCGTACGTCCAACCAGCATTATTGAACGGCCACCCTGTATTGGTATCACCAACGTACGCACCATCGAGGTAGAAACGGCAGTACGCTGCGTTTGTTGAGCTCCACGAAATGGTCGAGTTCCCTCCCCAGCTCCCCGCAGGGTTCGGAGTCCACGTCATAGACGCAGATGGAAGGGGCTGTGTGAATACTTCACACACTCCTGTATCGGCAATGTCTCCACTCGGAACTTCGGTGAGTCCTGTCCAGCACCGAAACTGGCGCGTATAGTGTCCAAATGGTGGGGGTACCTCGCATAAGATACCGTCACCGCAATAGGCATCAAAGACTCCTTCCCTTTGTACCCACTGTCCTCCTGGGGAGAACCACGTTCCTATCATGTCTCCGTCCCACAGGTGTTGGCACCTATTGGCTCCTCCTGGATTGAGGACAAGATTTGCGTACATCGTGTGCCCTGGGTATATGGTGTCTCCATAGTTTCCCACCAGGGTGGTGTCGGTGGGGCTGGTGTTAATCGGTCCGTACCACGTACACGTCGGCGTAATAGCGAGAGCATCTTCAGGGAAAACACACAGGACTCCACAGAGGGCGAGGGTTGCGATTATGCTGATTTTGGGGAAAGTCATCATACACGCATTACTACACTCCGGTTCCGAACATTGAGACTCCCGACTCGGGGAGCACCTCGATAGAAACTGCGGTTGCTTTCTGCGGGTCTTCGGGATTCTTCTTTGCAAGCACACTCACGGCCTGTCCAACCTCAAGGTCTGTCCTGGTGGCCCCATTCCGTTCAAGTGTAGTCACCGGCGGAGACGGGGGGATAAGATTCCGGGTCGCTTCTTCATTCCCTCCCAAACTCTCAACCGCCTCCCTATACTGACGCATCTCCTCCTGAAAAGATTCCATCGCCTGCCGTGCGCCGTCTGGGTCAGAAACGGAAATGCGAGAAATGCTTGTCTCGTTGGATATGCTCATCTCATATATCTCTCCCTGAGTTTCTTGGGGAAATTGAATACGTAGAGCAAGTCGGTCGCCTTCAACCGAGACAACCGTGCCTGAAAATTGAACAAACTGCTCCTCTGCTTGTGCTGGACCTTCGTGCTTCTCAACCACCTTTTCGTCTATAGGTCGGGGCGACTCCGGAGCGTCATTTCGATAAAATTCTCCCGCCTCAAGAACAAGGAATGTTCCGATGATGCTGTACACCACTCCGAATACAATAATAGAAAGTACGCGGTGTCTTGTCATACGATACTGGAACCGGCGCTGACAGTAAGTCGCGCCTGGTACTCACTCCATTATCGCTCTTTCTGAGTGCAAAAACTATCGAGGCGTGTGGACGTACTCTTTTTACAGGTACGGTCTTCCGACGCGCCCCTCTGGGGCGCGAGTGTTTGTCTTTCGCTCTGTTTAACGGTAGCATTTCACTATGATTGCGAAGCTCACTGGAGAAGTTGTCGACGTGGGGATGACGAGCGTCGTCCTCGACGTCCACGGCGTCGGGTACCTCGTCTCCGTCACGAAGACTGCGGGTTTCAACCTCGGTGAGACTGCTTCCCTCTTCACACACCTCGCCGTCCGCGAGAATGCGCTCGACCTCTACGGCTTCGCGCGACGGGACGAGCTCTCGATGTTTTTAAATCTCATCAAGCTCCCAAAGATTGGTCCGAAGACGGCACTGCAGATTCTCTCCCAGACAGACCTCGGTACTCTCCGCAAGGCGGTCGCGACAGAGGATGCAACGTACCTCTCGAAGATGTCCGGCATTGGAAAGAAAAGCGCGGAGAAAATTGTGTCGGGACTCAGGGATGTGCTCGGTGAGGGCGACTACCTCGATGCCGACCTGGGACGGGCTGAGAATCAGGGAGACGCCGACGTCGTCGAGGCACTCCTCACCCTCGGGTATGGAGAGCGAGACGCGCGCGAAGCGGTGAAGCGGATTCCAAAGGAAGTGACCGGCACGAACGCCCGCATAAAATATGCTTTGAAGGAGGTGAGTTAGTTGACCGGAGGCGGAGGAGGAACTTTCTTGAAAAGTTCCGTCATGAGGCGCTCTCCCTCACCACGACTGATTTCTCCGGATGCAACTCGCGCCTTGATAGTAGCGAACTCCGCCTGAATATCTTCTGGGAAAACCGACTCACCGGTCTCAGACGGCGGAGGAACAACAACCACCTCAGGGGTGGGTGAGAAATCGATGTCTCGGAGCACAAACGCAACCGCCAGAATCGCGAGCACGATAATGACGAGCGCGGAGAGCGTTCGCCGTATGTGCGGAGTGTGGACGGGGATGGGTTCGGTGTTGGTAGGGTCAATCATAATGTGTGCTTAGGTTTCAAAGCCGGTTGTATCAATGTACACCCAGACAGATGCCGTGCCTCCGCCTGGGCAGGTGAGTGTGTACTTTGTGGTGGCATTTACCGTCACGTTTGATAGTGAGCCGTTGGTGCTCACAACCTGATTGACCCAATTGAGTCCCCCGCCAGTAATCGTGCAGTTTGTACCACCATCCAGGGTCCAGGTGAGCGTCGTCTGCCCTCCTGGTTTCACGAGGCGCGGACTCGCGGATAGCGTCGGAGTTCCTCCTCCGTCGCCATCACCATCACCGTCACCATCACCGTCACCATCACCGTCGCCATCACCATCACCGTCGCCATCACCATCACCGGAAGGACACGAGCTCGGTGCTGCGGGTGCGTTTTCTGAGACGGTGCTCGACCACGCTGAGTTCCCTGATGGGTTCCCCGCCATCACGGTGTAGCTGTGACTCGAGTTTGATGAGAGCCCGGTATGGAGGAACGCGGTCCCAGCACCGGTGTATATAACCGAAGCACCGTCGCGGAGCGTGTACGAAGACGCGCCCGGAGAAACGTCCCACGAAATGCCAATGCGACCGGTACCACAGGGGCCCGCGTTCACGGAGAGGTTGGTTGGGGTTGTAGGCGGGTCTAACGGCGCGCTCACAGTAAGCGTCACAACCTTGCAGTTGTCACCCGCTGATTCATCCGACTCAGAAACCTGACCCTGCGAGTCGACGCAGTGCTGAACCTGAAGCGTACCGGTCTGCGAGAGGGTGAATGGTGCGGATGCGTCACCCTGGGTTCCTCCGGGAGCAAGCGGGACCGTCTTCGCGATGTGCCCGCCAATCTGCGTCCATCCCCCACTCGTCCCCCACCGGTACGTGAAGTTATCGGTGAACGCAGTGTTTACATCGAGCGTGCCGGTATTGCGCACCGACCCACCGAAGGTGACCGACTGACCCTGCGTGAGCGAGCCGTTTACCGAGGGTGCCGAGATGCTCGTGAGGTTGGTACCTGAGACTCCCGTAACGGTAACCTGGGTTGGTGCAGAGCAGGTTGGACCAAACCATTGGACACCCTCCTCGACCATCGCCCAGCTGAAGTTGTATGTACCTGGGATTGCCGGTGCGATTGCTGTAAATGTGAAGACGGCATCCGAGCCCGGATTAATCGGCGAGGAGGGGAGTTCAATCCTTCCCGTCCCCCAGATAGTGTTGTCTTGAGGGCTCTGTGAGCCGAGACGGTGCGAAGTGCCGTCCGTCGTCCACGGGTTCGTTCCGGTATTCCTCACGGTAACCGTCGGTGTGAATGTTTCACCAATCCCGATGGTCGCCGGAACACCGGTGATGCTCACACAGGAAGCGCCGTTTGTTGGCAGTGTCGCCGGTTCGACGGTTACATAGGCGATGTCGGATGCACTCTTCGAACCATTGGAGCACGAGACAGAGGGCTCAAATGATGCGCCCGGCGTGACCGAGAACGTTCCCCCCGTTGCCGTCCCCGCCTGTGGCCACGGTATTCCACTCCAGAGAAAATCACATCGGGTGGCATTTTCTGATGACCAGCTGATGTACACCGGATTCCCCTCAGTAATGGTCGTACTCTCAGACCAGGGGCCTCCCGCGGCTGGCGCGACAGTGAGTGTGACGGTTGGGTCTGTTGCTGGACAGGCCGGGAAACTGCACACGCGAGTCGCACCGGTCCAGTTGTTGTTTACGTACGGTGATGAACAAGATCCCTGCACGTTCGTGTAGTACTCGTACTCCGTGCCGGTGCCACAGGTGACGGTGCAGTTATCCCAGTATGTGGTGTAGGTGCAGGAGGGACCAATCGGTTCAAATCGTGCGGTGACGCTCTTGTTTCCCGTCATAGAAACGGTACAACCACCAGTCCCCGAGCATGCTCCAGACCACCCTATGAACACGGAGCCAGCATCGGGTGTTGCGCTGAGTGAAACACTCGCTCCATCAGCATATATCTCACTACAGTCACCACCACAGGTGACTCCCGGACCAGAAACGGTGCCAGACCCCGTACCCGTTTTTGACACAGAAAGCGTCCACTTTGATAGCGAACATGCAACATCATCAGGACCCCCAAGCGCATCGGTTGAGCAGGTCCAGTTCCAGGATGATGCGGTATCAGCTGGCGTATTGTACGCGGTGCCTACCGTACAGTCGTTATCTCCGGAGAAACCACAGACGGCACCTACTACTGGCCCTTGGATGTACGTGCAAACAAACTGCGCATTACACCAACCTTCGTTTCCAGGATAATTACCTTCTAGCTCCGTTCCAACGTTGCTCGCTTCACACTCACTCGGAAATGGGGTAAACAAGTCGCACCTCGTGTTGCCTAGATGCCCTGTGTACACCCACTCATAGCCAGCCGAGACATTCTCTACTCCAAAACCGAAGGAGAGTATGCATAAGAAGAGTCCTAAAAAGAGCGCGGTCTTCGCCCTATGAATGGAGAGTACGTACATATATATGTGTAAGTGTAGCATCTGCGTACACCTCAACGTGCGCGGTGTGTGAAAAAGCCCGCGCCCCTCTGGGGCGCGGGCGTTTGTATTCCGCCCC
>CAYRER010000029.1:0-10200 GCA_964423385.1 uncultured Candidatus Saccharibacteria bacterium
GCGCGAGCGCACGCTCATTCCGGTGAAACTTCGCTTCGTGGATGAGTGCGCGAATGCGTTTGTCGCTGAAGCGCGCGAGCGCCGACACGCCACTGACCAACCGTGGAGCGAAGAGGAGCGAGACGGTGTCTTCTTCGAGCGCGCGCACCGTGAGCGCTTCCTCGTTGGGAGGAAAGAGTGCGTCGAGAAATGTGCTGAGCAGTCCCCGCATAGAGAGGTATGCACATATACTACACCGCCCCTCTGGTGCTAGAATGAGAGCAACGTGCACGTATGGCATTTGGTCTTTCCTCACTCACTTCGTTTTTTAAATCGGATACTGCTAAGAAACCGGGGAAATCGGGTGTGCTCGGCATCGATGTCGGTGCCTCCGCGATAAAGATAGTCCAGCTCAAGAGCGAGAAGGGGATTCCGACCCTTGAGACGTACGGCGAGCTCCAGCTCGGCCCGTATGAGGGGGTCGACCTTGGCCGAGGGACGCACCTCACGCCGGCGAAATCAATCGAGGCACTCGTCGACATCCTCCGCGAGTCGGGTGCGACGGCAACCGACGCCGCGTTTGCGTTTGCGTACAACGCGAGTTTCATCTCGGTCATCTCCATTCCGACCGCCGACCAGGAGAAAATCGGCTCGATGGTCGCCATTGAGGCGAAAAAGTACATTCCCACCTCGCTTACGAAGGTGTCGATTGACTGGTTCCCAATTGCAACTCACGAGGACGGGCGGACCGACGTGCTCGTCTCTGCGATATACAACGAGGTCCTCGAGCGGTACAAGTCAATTATGCGCGGGAGCGGTCTCAACCCGGTCGCGAGCGAGATTGAGATTTTCAGCACTATCCGCTCCGTCCTCTCACCGAAGGATGAGGTCGTTGCCATTCTCGATTGCGGAGCCGCATCGACGCGTATGTACATCGTCCGGAAGGGTATTGTGAGCAAGACCCACAGCGTCCCGCTCTCCGGCGTCGAGCTCACCGAAACCGTCGGGAAGTCGGAAGGAATCGAATTCAAGGAGGCAGAAGAGGTAAAGCGCGCCTCGGGCATTCTCGGCGCCCCCGACCGCCCGAACGTTCAGAAGATTCTCACGACATCGCTCGGGCGCGGACTCCGAGAGATTCACACGGTCATCCGGCGGTACGAAGAGGCAGAGAAGGTGAACGTCGAGAAGGTCATTCTCTCGGGAAGCGGGGCGCTCCTTCAGGGTCTCCGGCCGTACGTCGAGGATATGTACTCACGTCCCGTATTTCTCGCTGACCCGTTTTCGAAGGTTGCGTACCCAGCATTCCTCGAGGACACGCTCAAGGTCGCCGGACCATCGTTCGCTGTTGCGGTCGGCGTCGCGCTCCGCGCGTACATGGAGGAGTAGGAGCGGAACGCAAAAAGACAATTCTGTCCACAGTACGGACGCTCCACGGTAAGCGAGTGGCCGTATAATGGTGACAATGGCATACATTCCTCGTTCTTCGCTCATTCCAACTGAGGCCTCTGGCGCCATTCCGGTCCAGATGAAGCGCAAGCGCACCATTCACGCGTTCGGACTCATCGCGACCATCATTTTCATCCTCTCGCTTCTCGGTGCTGTAGGTGTCTTCCTCTACCAGAACTACCTCACCGACCAGCTCCAGGTCGCCAAGGAAGGCCTCTCTGCGATGGATGATGCAGAAGCAAGTAAGAAGATAGCCGAGGTTCGGCGCTACGACGAGAAGCTCCGCGCAGCACAGCAACTCCTCAAGAACCACATCTCCCCAGTCCTCGTCTTCGAGGAAATTGAAGAATCGACGAAGGTTACCGTGCAATTTACGTCGCTCGAATTTGTCTACGATCCGGGGTTCGAGGCGTCACTCACGCTCTCGGGAAACACTCGAGAGTTTTCATCCGTTGCCCTCCAGAAGATGCAGATTCTCGAGGACGAGGTCTTTTCGGAGTTTGTTCTCCAGGACATCGCAAACTCCGAGGGGAGCGAGCGTCCCGATGGGAGCGTTACTCCATCGGGTGTGACGTTTAGCGTCACCGGCGTCTTCAAGCCCGAGCACATTGCCTACGACGGGACGTTGGTGACAGACACGGACGCCTCGCCAGTAACAGCAACCACTCCATCTCTGCCAGTCACCTCTGGAGCGGAAGCGTCGGTATCGTCCACGGAGACTGACAACGGAGGGACGACAGACGCGGACTCGATAGTACCGGTTGTAGCACCACCAACACTATGATGCGCACTACCACACCAATTCTTTCTATACTCATTGCGGTTTCGCTCTTTATCTTTTTCACGCACCCGGAGTACCTGAAGACCGCCAGCATCAAAGAGGAGATTTCCCAGTACCAGGACGCAAAGGAAAAGTACGCAGAGTTCTCGGACAAGCTCGAAGGGAAGCTCCAGAAGAAAGCATTGCTCGGCGCGGGTGAGAGTGAGGGTCTCGCCCGGCTCGTTCCCGACACAATCGATGAGACCCGGCACCTCGTCGACCTTGAGGTGATGGCCGAACGGCACAATATGCTCTTCGGCAACACGTCTGTTGAAGGTCGTGATTTCGCACCCACGTCCCGGGGAGGAGGGGAAGCATCAGTCGTGAGCGGAGAACTCACCTCGGTCGACATCTCGTTTGAGGTTGTCGGCACGTACGCCCAGTTCAAGAGTTTCCTCGCCGATCTCGAGCGGAGTCTTACCCTCTTTGAAGTTACCCAGATGTCGTTTGATGTCGTCGAGGGGCCATTCCAGCAGTTTGCGCTCACCGTACGGACGTACGCGCTCCCGAATCCTAACGAATAAGCACTATGTCACACCTCCTCAAAAACCTCATCATCGCGCTCGGCATCACCGTACTTCTCGGTGTTCTCTACTTCGTGTTTGTGAGAGAGGGAACACCCGAAGACGGTCCTGCGGTGAGACAGGAGAAAAACGAGGCCCTTCGAGAAACCGAGCGGGTACTCTCCGACATTCGCGAGCTCGATACGTACAAGCTTGATGAGTCTATTTTCGAGGGGTCCGCGTTCAATTCCCTCAGAGACTTCCGGGTTACCCTCCCCGTTGTTGAAACAAAGCGGGAGAACCCGTTTGAGCCGGTTCGGTAGACTCCCGGCCGGTTTGGAGGACACACGAACATGAATCTTCTCGCGCTACTTGCCGAAAAAAAGGTTATTGCCGATGCGCTCCGCGAAGATGCGGAGAAGCGTGCTGTCGAGGGAGGCACTTCCTACGAGCGCGCGCTCATTGATGCGGGAGTAGACGCCGACCTTATCCGGAAGACAATCGGCGAGTACTATGAACTCCCGACACGGTCTGTCGACGAAAACCAGAAGATTGACTCCTCGGTACTCAAGTACCTCTCGGAAGAGTCTGCGCGCCATTACGGTATCATTCCTCTCGAGTTTGAGGACGACGTGCTCATTGTGGGTATCACGGACCCCGAGAACCTCTCGTACCGTGACGCGCTCAATTTCATCACCATCAAGGACCAGATTCCGTACAAGCTCGTCGTTATCCTCGAGCAGGATTTCGAGCGTGCGATGCGTTCCTACGAAAATCTCACCGGCGAGGTCGACGAGGCACTCGGCGTTCTCGAGAGCGAGCTCAATGAAGATGAGGTTTCGAAGGAAGAGACAACGGAGGGGGGCGGGAAGGTTGAGCACATCAAAGAAGACGCACCGGTGACGAAGATTGTCGCAACCATCCTCCGGTACGCCGTCGACGGCAATGCCTCCGACATCCACATCGAGCCCCGTGAATCGAAGACGGTCATCCGTTTCCGCGTCGACGGCGTCCTCGTCCGCTCGCTCGAGCTACCCGCGAAGGTGCACCAGGCGGTTGTCGCGCGCATCAAGATTCTCTCCTCCCTCCGCCTCGATGAGAAGCGGAAGCCCCAGGACGGACGTTTCTCCGCCTCCATCGACAACCACCCCATCGATTTCCGCGTCTCCATCCTCCCGACAAACCACGGCGAGAAGGTGGTGATGCGTATTCTCGATACCGAAGCGGGCGTGCGGACCCTGGAAGACACCGGCATCTCGAAGCACAACATCGAACTCCTCCGACGAGCGATTCAACAGCCGTACGGCATCATTCTCATCTCCGGCCCGACCGGTTCGGGTAAGTCGACAACGCTCTACGGCATGCTCACCGAAGTCGATCGTGTCGGGAAGAACGTTATCTCACTCGAGGATCCAGTCGAGTACAACATCGATGGCGTCGCGCAGTCGCAGATTCGCCCCGAGATTGGCTACACGTTTGCAAACGGTCTTCGCACTGCACTCCGCCAGGACCCCGACGTCATTATGGTCGGTGAGATTCGCGACAAAGAGACGGCACAGCTCGCCATCCAGGCGGCGTTGACCGGTCACCTCGTCCTCTCGACCATCCACACCAACAACGCCGCTGGCGTCATCCCGCGCCTCATCGATATGGGTGTCGACCCCTACCTCATCGCGCCGACCTTGGAGCTCGCGCTCGCCCAGCGCCTCGTCCGGCGCATCTGCCCAGGGACCGGCAAGAAGACGCCGATTGGGGGGAGTCTCAAGGTGATGCTCGACAAAGAGTTCGCCGACCTCCCCGAGGAGTTCCGCCACCTCATTCCGAAAACCGACCACGTACTCTTCGCGGAGTCGACCACCGAGTGCTCTTCCGGTACCAAGGGTCGTGTCGCCGTTATGGAGGCGATTACGGTCAATGAAGAAATCGAGAAACTCATCCTCGAAGGGGGAGACGAAACGGAGATTCTGAGGGCAGCCCGGAAAAACGGCTTCATCAGTATGCAGGAAGATGCCATCATTAAAGCGCTCGAGCACACGATTCCGTTTGAGGAGGTGAGTACCTTAGGTGGTGCAATGCTCGTCTCCGACGAAGCTGAGGCCGAGGCAGAAGCAATTACCGGTACGCCGAAAAAAGAAGAGGCACCTGTCGATAACCAGTAACAGCTTTCGCTCCGAGAGCGTATAATGGGTCATATGAAAATACTACTCGTTGATGACGATGCGTTCCTCCGCGATATGTACGCGACGAAGTTCCGCGAGCTCGGCCACACGATTGACGCGGCTCAGACTGCCGAGAATGCGCTCACGAAGCTCCGCGAGGGCGAGTACGACGTGGTGCTCCTCGATATGGTTATGCCCGGCATGAGCGGTGTCGAGCTCCTCAAGTCCCTGAAGAGTGAGAAAATCGGCGGGAACCCGACGTGCATTATGCTCAGTAACCAGAGTGAGGAGGCAGACAAGGAATCGGCCCTCAGAGAGGGTGCGGCAGGGTACATTGTGAAGGCAGAGCTCATCCCGAGTGAAGTCGTGGAGCACGTCCTTCGGATCGTTGAAAAGAAGTAATGGGGAGAATTACATACTATGGCATCTGTTGACTACAAGCGCGAGCTCGATGACCTCATCGACATTGTTGTGACCGAGAAGGGGTCTGATATCCACTTCTCCGTCGGGTCGCACCCCATTATTCGTGTCGACGGGTCCCTCATTCCGCTCTCGAAGAAGCCCATCCTCACGCCGGGTGATGTTGCTGGTTTTGCGAAGGTGCTCCTCACCGCGGAGCAGGAAGCACGCTTCCTCGAGACACACGAGATTGATTTTTCGTTTTCAACCAAAGAGGGTGTGCGCTTCCGCGGGAACGGCTTCTACCAGCGGGGGGCGATGTCTATTGCACTCCGGTACATTTCGAATGTTATCAAGAACTTCGAGGAGCTCGGACTCCCGAAGGTCCTCGAGTCTTTCACCCAGCGTCCACAGGGATTCTTTCTCTGCGTCGGTCCGGTGGGGCAGGGTAAGTCGACGACCTTGGCCGCAATGGTCGAGCACATCAACCAGACGCGCGCCGAGCACATCGTCACCATCGAGGACCCAATCGAGTACATCTTTGAGCCCAAGAAGTCCCTCATCGACCAGCGCGAGGTCAGGGTCGATACCGCCGATTTTCACACCGGGCTCCACTCGGTATTCCGCCAGGACGTCGACGTCATTATGGTCGGCGAGATGCGCGGTCAGGATACCATCGCGACCGCGGTGACCGCCGCCGAGACCGGTCACCTCGTCCTCTCGACCCTCCACACCAACAACGCCGCACAGACCATCGACCGCATCATCGATACTTTCCCGCAGGGTCAGCAGGACCAAATCCGTGTCCAGCTCGCCGGGTCATTGACCGCCATCTTCTCCCAGCGCCTCATTCCGCGCATCTCGGGCTCTCTCGTTCCCGCGTACGAGCTCCTCATCAACAATGCCGCTGTCGCAAACCTCATCCGCGAGAAGCGGACCCACGAAATCCAGACCGTCATCGAGACTGGTATGGAGCACGGCATGATTGATATGAACCGCTCCATCGTCGGGCTCGTCCAGAAGGGAGAAATCACCGTCGAGAACGCCTTCGCGTACTCGACGAACCCGAAGGGCCTCGAACGGTTGATGTAAATGAGTGTCTGTATTTTATGAACGTAGTGAAAAAAAACGGAGAGACACGAATTTACCCGGTGAAATACGGGCCACGCCCGTCACGCGACGGAGTCGCGTATTTCACCGGGTGGGAATCTTTAAGTTCACCGACGTTCGCTAATTAAATTCTCCATGCTCTTTTCATATAAAGCAATCGACAAAATGGGTACTCCGCGGGAGGGTACCGTCGATGCGCAGAACATCGAAGCTGCCATCGAGACCGTCGAGGGGCGCGGGTACACCATCATCTCGGTTGACCCGGTCGACGGCGGGAAGGGGTCCATTCTCGATTTCGAGATTTCCTGGTTCGAGCGCATCACCAACAAGGAAATCGTCATCCTCTCTCGGCAGATTGCGACCCTCTTCGAGGCACAGGTCTCCGCGCTCCGCGTCTTCCGCCTCCTCTCTTCGGAGGTTGAGAACCCAAAGCTCCAGAAGGTCCTCACCGACGTGAGCGACGCGCTCCAGGGTGGAACCTCCATTTCGCGTGCGCTCGCCCAGCACCCCGACGTGTTCTCCTCGTTCTACGTCTCTATGGTGAAGTCCGGCGAGGAGTCGGGAACCCTCGACAAGACCTTTATGTACCTCGCCGACTACCTCGACCGTATGTACCTCGTCGTCTCGAAGGCGCGGAACGCCCTCATCTACCCCGCGTTCGTCATCTCCATCTTCATCGGCGTGATGGCCCTCATGCTCACGATGGTCATCCCCAACATCAGCCAGATTCTCATCGATTCGGGGCAGGAGATTCCCATCTACACGAAGCTCGTCATCGGCATTTCAAACATTATGACGAACTACTTCGGACTCTTCCTCGTCTTCTTTGCCCTCGCGTCAGTCGTCATCTGGCAGTTTCAGAAGACCGACGCGGGACGCCTCGTCATCGATGAGTTTAAGCTCTCCATTCCGTTCATCGGCACTCTCTACCAGAAGCTCTTCCTCACGCGTATCTGCGACAACCTCGCGACGATGCTCTCCTCGGGTATCTCGATGATTCAGGCCCTCGAGGTGACCTCCGAGGTCGTCGACAACCGCGTGTACAAAGACATCGTCGAGAACACCATCGTCGAGGTGAAGGGAGGCAAGTCGTTCGCAGACGCCATCTCCGAGTACCCCGAGATTCCCGGTGTCTTGGCCCAGATGAGCAAGGTCGGGGAGGAGACGGGGAAGTTGGGTGACATTTTGAACACGCTCTCCGTCTACTACCGCAGGGAGGTCAACAACGCCGTCGATACGCTCATCAGCTTGATTGAGCCGGCAATGATTGTGCTTTTGGGTCTTGGTGTGGGGACGTTGCTCGCCGCCGTACTCATCCCAATCTACAACATCACCGGGTCAATATAGCGCTACATTTGCGCACTCCCTTGTTGCTTCAGTCGTCTGGGCTTTCGCCGTATATCAAATACGTCTCAAGCCCAAACTTCTTCGCGCCTCGGATTGCATCAAATGTAGCGCTACTATATGTGAATCTTCGTCTCGCATCTAACCCCGAAACGGACCAGATAGCACCAAAACCACTTAGATGGTTATTAACCAAAAACTACAAACTAAGAACTGGGCACTATCCTCCTTGCCCCCCAGGGGACCCTCTCTCGCTTTGCGATTCACCTTGTCCACAGAGGTGGACCTAAAGGGAATGAAACGCCGTATAATGGTTGGTAACCACACTACGTGGAGCAGAGCCCTGTAAGCGGGCGGCCGTCTGCCACAGGGCGGCAGAAGTAATATATTACTTATTTAATAATTATGATGAAAACAAATACGTTCAAACGAGGTTTCACACTCATCGAGCTCCTCGTAGTGATCGCCATCATCGGTATCCTCGCATCCGTTGTGCTCGCGTCACTCAATAGTGCTCGTGATAAGGGTGCTGATGCTGCCGTTAAATCAAACGTGACCAATGCTCGCGCGCAAGCAGAGCTCTTCTACAATAACCAAGGTGGGAATACATACACAAACGTGTGCACAGCTGCCGGCGGTATTGCAACTATGGTTGCTGGTGCGGATTCAGCAAATGCTGGAGGAACCTCACCGGAGGGCACTACTGAGTGCTACTCAGACGCGAACGAGTGGGTGTTTGGTGCCGATCTTCCGTCAACTTCAGGAGAATTCTTCTGTGCTGACTACACTGGATGGTCAGGTACTACAACCGCCGCAAACATTGCGGACACAGACGGGGACAGAGATTGCAACTAACGTATAGTCTTTGAAAGCAAAAAGCACCCTCAGGGGTGTTTTTGCTTTCCACATGAGGATTTCACTTCTTCTATCAATTCCTGCTACCATGGTAGTCAATGGGCGCTATATACTCTAGACAGACAAAAAAAGGGTTTACCTTACTCGAGTTGCTCATTGTCGTGGCTGTCCTTGCTGTTATTATGGGAATTGTGTATGGATTGTCTGTGAGTCAGAAGAATGCAGGCAGTGACGCTGCTGTTAAAAAGGTCCTTGTTGGGATTCGTTCACAGGCGCAACTCCTTTCAGTTAATAGCAACAACAGTTTTGCGACAGTTTGTGCGGATACCAAGATTCGTTCAATGGTACAGTCAGCTGCGCGTGCAGGAGGGATTGTGCCAAATGCTGCAGCGTATGCTGATACTGATGTAGGAGCTTGGAACGCAGAAGCATGTCATGATACTGCAACAACGTACGTAATATGGGTCCCTCTCAAAGACTCTACCGCGGCAGTCACTTCAGCGTGGTGTGTCGATAGTACAAACGCCTCCCGGAGAATAACCGGAGCTGGAGCAACACTCGCAAACGGCGCAACAGCTTGTCCGTAAGCATTGAGTTTATAACGAAAGGCAACACCGATTCGTGTAAACAGGTCGGTGTTGTTTGTATGTAGGAGTTTGAGGTATTGCTAGAGTACAATAATGCGTATGGAACTGTACTGGTACGTCGCGCTATTTCTCCTTGGCACCATCATCGGGAGCTTCCTCAACGTCGTCCTCTACCGACTCCACACGGGGAAGTCCCTCGGTGGGCGTTCACACTGCATGACGTGCGGGAAGACCCTCTCCTGGTACGAGCTCCTTCCCGTGGTCTCGTACCTCTCCCAGGGCGGGGTGTGCCGGGGGTGTTCGGCGCACATTCCGTCGCGGTACCTCGTGGTCGAGGTACTCACCGGGCTCTCTTTTACACTCGTCTGGCACCTCTTTTCGTACGACTACATACTCCTTACCCTCAATCTCGTCCTCGCAGTCCTCTTCATCCTCATCATCGTCTACGACATCCGCCACACCATCATTCCCGACGAGCTGACGCTCATGGTCGGCGCCGTTGCACCCCTCTTCGTCGCCCATGCGTGGGCCTTTGCTCCCCTCGGTGCTGAGTTTGTTCCCCGTATCCTCTCCGGTGCCGGAGCAGGGTTCTTTTTCTTTGGCCTCTGGTACGTCTCTCGGGGTCGGTGGATTGGCCTCGGCGACGCAAAGCTCGCGTTCCCCCTCGGCGTCATGGTCGGTGCGAGCGGGGTGTTCTCGATGGTCGTGCTCTCGTTTTGGATTGGCGCTGTCGTGAGTCTGGTGCTCCTCGGGCTTCAGAGAGTCCTCGCACGGGGGAAAACCCGCTTACGTTTTCTCGGAGCTCCCCGTACAATGAAGAGCGAAGTTCCCTTCGCCCCGTTTCTCGTTCTCGGGTTTCTCGCCGTTCAGTTCTTCCATGCAAACATCTTCGACATCACGTACCTCCTCTTCTGGTAGAAAGACCGTGCTCGGGAGGGCGGGGTTTACGCTCGTCGAGCTCCTCATTTCGATTGCAATTGTCGGCATTGTGACGTCGC
>CAYRER010000030.1:0-8930 GCA_964423385.1 uncultured Candidatus Saccharibacteria bacterium
TGTGCCCAGGAGAGGACTCGAACCTCCACGCCTTTCGGCATATGCACCTCAAGCATAATTGTCTACCAATTTCAACACCTGGGCGTTCACTTGTCGATACCGGCCTGCGCAAGCGCCTTCATTATCTTTTCCCTTTTCCGGGACAGGCAAAGTACCGAATCACTATAATACATGTTTTTTATAATTTTCAAAGACTCCCTTTTAGCATACTTGAGTTGCAGTGTCCGCTTTCTGCCATCCTCATTCACGTGGCCGCGCACACCAATCCTGCTGAAAATCTCAGAACGTATCCATTCTATAAATCTTGGACTCGCTGATGCGAGTATGAGGTAAAACATAAAACTCGACTTCCAGCGTTTATCAAAGTAAGAATAAAATGAACCATCACCATCAATGCAACCACGAAAAAAATCGAAAAAATACTTCCGTGGCACTGCTACTCTTTCAATAATTTTTGATTTGTTGGGCATTATGCCTATCTCGTTGAGAAATACCCAAAACCTGACGTCACTAAACTGCAAACGGGGTGACCGCTTTCCTGTATATCCTGACACCGTACTCGTAATTCTAAACTGTACGCCTAGCGCTTTCTGAAAGTTGTGTAGTTGTTCCACGTCATTCGAAACAAAGGTTACGTGTCTGCCATCTTTTGAGACATTGCCATCCGTTACCAAAAGACCAATCGCGTACGCAAAGTCAGGCGACCACTTAATTTTCACCTTGCCTTTCGGCTTCAGGCCCCTCTTCCCCATTCACACAGTATACTACTCCTCAAGTACATAGCGTATACCAATTTGTAGACAAGGATTTTTGACGCAATTGCAACCCAAAAAATTATACGGGAGGCACGTTTCTGTACTTCTCATCCTCGATTAGCTCCCTTGGTATAAATGTGGGGTATCTGTTTTGGATAACCTCGAGCGGAATGAAAGATACCACCGATGGTGCCTTGGGGTTGCCCCCGACCCCAATTGCAATATACACCGGCATCTTCTGTTTTTGAGAGTATGCGCTATACCGTTCAGTTAGTTTCCTCTCCCATCCGATACCCTCCCCGAACGACTCGTGCTTCCAATACTTAGACCTGTATTTGCACTCCACCGCAACGGCGTATCCGATTGTAATCTTACGGAAAACAAAATCGGGATTCCCGTCAGTTTCAACGAAGCGTCTCAATCTTTTGTGTGAATCGCGGGTATAGTCAACCACATTCCACTCATTCTTTGGGAATCTTGTCTGAATGTACAGCTCAAATAAATGCCCTTTGTGATAACTGTGAAAGTAATCCCAAGCCCAAGTAGCCAGAGCGAGTACCAGCACGTAGTCGGCAATAATCCACTGCGTTTTTGTAAGCGAGGGGGTGTCTATGGGATTGAAGAGAAAAGCAAACGCAACAAACAACAGGCCCCAGTAGTATCGTTGGGAGGAGAATGAGTAGTATGCGAGTACTGCAGTCACGATGAGTACATCCCACCGCAAGAGTTGATAGGAGTCAGAAAATCCAAAAGCGACAAGGAGTAGCGCTAGTATCTGCATCAAAATTATTACTTTGAGTACCTGGTTCTTGCTCACGCCTCAATTGTACAATGAAAAACACCCCGGTGAGGGGTGTTTTTCATTACTTCTGCTCTGCTGTTTCTGGAGTTGCTTCTGGTGCCGTCTCCGGTTCAGGAGTTTCTGCCGCCTTTGCTGCTTCTTCCACTGCCTTAGCTTCTGCTTCTGCCTTCAAGCGAGCTTCCTCAGCTACTCGTGCCTCTTCGGCTGCCTTTGCTTCCTCGGCAAGGCGCGCCTCTTCTGCTACGCGCGCGGCCTCCATTTCGGTTTCAGACTCAGACGAGAGACCCATGAGGCGCATGCGGCGCATCTGACGCTTGATTTCGCGCGCGACCTTCTCGCGGATGTAGTAGAGCTTCGCGCGGCGGACGGTCGAGCGGCGCACAATCTCAATCTTGTCTATGAGGGGCGAGTACAGCGGGAAAATCTTCTCGACACCGATGCCGTCGACGACCTTGCGGACGGTGAACGTCGCTCCGGCTTCTGCGCCATGCTTCCGTGCGAGGACGAGACCCTCAAACACCTGGAGGCGGGTCTTGCCCTTATCCTGAATCTTCTGGTGCACGCGGACGGTGTCCCCTGCCTTGATGCCGAGGTTCTTCCGGTCTTCCATGTTCACGGAAGAAATGGTGACTCCTTTGATTGCTGTATTCATATGTGTAAACCTGTGCTACCGAAGATAGCCCTAAAAAGTGTGCTGTACTCTAACACAGGAACTATGTGGTCGCAATAGCGGTCGACGCCTCCTCGAAATCGAGGGGGAGGGGCGCAATGAAGGTCTTCTCTTCCCCCTTCGGGGTCACGAGTTTGAGCATGTATGCATGGAGAGCAAGCCGGGTAAACCCGAGGTTGTCGGCACTGAGGAGGTGCTCCGGTGCGTAGAGCTCGTCCATGACGATGGGCCGGCCGATGGCCTTGAGGTGCACGCGAATCTGGTGGGTCCGACCGGTCTTCGGCAGAACTTTCAGGTATGCATGAGTCGCCGACTGCCCGATGAGTTCCCAGTCGGTCACTGCGCTCCGGAGCATGCCCTTCGCACCGCGCTGGGCGGAGCGGAGCCGGAAGTCTCGGGTGCTCCTTCCGATAGGCCGGTCAACTGTTCCCCACCTCTCTTTCATGGTGCCGTACACGACAGCACGGTACTCCTTCCGGACAAGGTGGTCGTGGAACTGACGCTTCAGGTGTTCGAATGCCTCCTGCGTTTTTGCGAGCACGATGACGCCCGATGTCTCCCGGTCGAGCCGATGAACGACACCGGAGCGCTCGAGCGACGTCCCGTCCTGTGCGAACCCCGGCTCGCCAACCCCCCGCGCTGTGGGCGTGCGGGCGAGGAACCAGTCAACGAGCGTCGGCTCATCACTCCTCCCGTCTGCGTGCACCATGAGCCCCGCCGGCTTGTTGACCGCGGTGAGGTCCTCGTCTTCGTAGATGATGTCAGGCTCCGTGCCTGCGCTGCCTTTTTCCATACTCGCCTAGGATACTCCGAAACTCCTCTTCTCCAAAGTCGGGCCAGAGCGTGTCGGTGAAGAAGAACTCGCTGTACGAGGCCTTCCACAGAAGAAAATTCGAGAGGCGTCTCTCTCCGCCAGTGCGCACAATGAGGTCTGGATCGGGCATTTCCGTCGTCCAAAGGAGATCCTCGAAGGAATCTTCGGTGACGCGCTCTCTGCGGGCAACCGCTTCATTCACCGCGCTCACTATTTCCGCCCGACCGCCGTACGAGAGCGCGACCCACACGGTGAGCTCAGGACTTTCGTAATTTCTCGCTTCGGCACCGGCAATAGCAGATTGCATATCTGCATCGAGCGCGCTCCGATCACCGACGACACGGAGGTTTATCCGCTTCCCGCTCTCCCTGATAACGTCGGGGAGTTCACCGAGCGCATAGCGGAGGAGCTTCATGAGGTACCCGACCTCTTCCTCAACCCGCTTCCAATTCTCGGTTGAGAACGCGTAGACTGCCATGTGCGGAATGCCGGCCCGCTGTACCTCCGAGACGAGCCCCTTGAGCGCCTCGTACCCCGCGCGGTGCCCCTCGAGAGTCGGCACACCATGCGCCTTCGCCCACCGGCGGTTGCCGTCCATGATGAAGCCGATGCATCGGATTGGTTCCTTTCCCTCATTCATACCCGTGATGACAACACTTTAAACTCGCCAAACGTCTCTTCGGGTGTGCGCCAGTCGACCGAGAGCGATTCGACTTTCGAGAGCGGAGACCCCTGATTTAGCATTTCAATGCACGCCTTGAGCTCGTCGGGCGTCCCCTGGATGACCGCCTCGACCGAACCGTCTTCATTGTTTTTAATCCAGCCGGTGAGCTCGTGTTCTGTCGCGTACCGCTCAATGACATCGCGGTACCCCACACCCTGCACGCGTCCGGACATAACGCAGTGAATCTCTGAAAACATACGGAGAGTATACCGCCGCGGCGCCCCTGTTCATACTGTTCATTTTCAGCTATACTCTGCGGACAAAAAGCAGGGGCGCTTAGCTCAGTTGGTAGAGCAGCGCTTTTACACAGCGAAGGTCGGGGGTTCAAATCCCTCAGCGCCCACACATGTAGGAAACCGCTTCGGCGGTTTTTTACATGTGTGGACGCTGAATACGACACCTTCGTGTCGTATGTGGGGATTTGAAAAGAATTCGTCTGTTTTTGCTATCCTCTCATGCAAAAACACGAATTCTCGGGCAGGAAGATCTTATGAACGGAGAGAATTAGATTTTGACGCCAAATCCCTCAGCGCCCACAAAGAATCGGTCGAATCCACCCGAAAACCCTGTCTGGCGTTTTGCAGAGGGAAACGAGGCGGGTTAAAACTTACTGAAAAACTTCGATGCCTCCGGCAAAAGATTGTAGTTCGAATCAACAAGCGTGTGCCCGCCCCAGTTGAAATCATCTAGGGCATAGTAGAAAACATTCTCAACAACGGGAACCGAGGACTTTGCCGTCGCATCATAGAATTCAACAAAAGCAGTGTACCGGTCTTTTCTCCGCGCCGTCGGGAACCGGTTTTGTGCATATCCCCACTCGGTTGCCCAGTACGGCTTGTTGGGCGAACCTGCATCACTGTGGTATGTGGCAAGATCGCCCGCGATGGTGCTTGGATTGTCTGGATCGGGATAAAAGTGCATGCCGATACGGTCAATGAGGGAGAGATAATTCTTTCCATCCAGGTTTGAAAGTGCCCTGATAACCCGTCCAGGCGAGCGGATCATGCCAGTCGCGTAGATTCCAGTGCCGTGGATGAGATTGGCCGAGACTCCGGAAACAGTAATGGCGTCCGGGTAGGATGCGTTGATAGCGCGGACGGAGTGCTCCAGAAGTTTCGCGTACGCACGCGTCGTTGTATCAATCTCCTCCTGATTTGCAACACGATCAAGCGGCAAATCGCCGTTGGAACACACCCAGTCGAGCTCATTACCAATGTCAAACGCCTCAATTTTTACCCCCGCATCACGGAGCGTCTGCAGTTTTTTCGTCAGATTTTCTTCGTATGTTGCAAAATCGGTGAGCGATAACCGGAACGACCCCCAGCTCGTGTTGCATTTCTGCTGAAACATCGGGTCGTTCGTGTAGCGCGCTTTGCTCAAGTCCCACCCATAATCTTCGGACGACGGGCCGAGGATAAGCAATATCTTCTTGCCCTGATCTTGAATTCTCTTTAGTACGGCGGCATTTGCCGCCGCATCAGCAACCGTCTGGGGAGCTTCTATCCGGTGCCAGTCGGCTGGAATCTGCGCGAGCGCGCTCAGGATCTGATTTTGTTTTGATGGAGATTCTGGATAGATACCCCCGCGGCCGATGGAATTCCACGGAGCCGCCCGTCTTGCTTCGAGATACGCATCGTCTACGATAATTCCCTGCCAGTAGTTGTTTGGTCCGACCTTTTCCGCCTCAAAGACCACGATGAGATTGTCACGAAACGCCCACTGGCCGAGCGGGATGGATAGGGTGTACGTCTGTCCCGAAACAATCTCTGTCGTTGAGAGAAACTCCCAGGGAGCATCCGCTGTCTTGAGCTTGTCGGCAACGACTCCGATCCTGAGCTGTGCCCTTGTTTCTGACGGTGCGTCCGACCGCAGTCCGACCTTGAGCTTGAGGTTCCACTCTGCCCCCGCCGTGATTTTGCCGAGGGAGCCAAAATTTACCTTGATGACGTCGCCATCGAACGCCGGTGCGAGAATAACGAATGCATCAGCACCCGCAGCGTTGCCGCTCCCGTAGAGAAAGCCGGGAGGTACCGGAACGGCAGACCCGGAAGAGTAATCGGGATTCCCATTCGCATCACGCGGAATCTCAGAAAAAAGTCGGGGGAGCTTACTCCACGACCTGTTTACTACGCTTGTGCTCTCCTCGTTGAAAAGGGTTCCGAGCCGTATGCGCTCCGGTGTCGGCAGCTCAATTCGAGCGGGCTTATGCGGCGGCAGAGAGGGTTTGGTACTTGGTGTCGTCGACTCTGTTGAAGTTGGTGTCTTCGGCGGCAGGAAGGGCTTCGTCGACACGGGAACTTGAGGCGCCGCCCCTCCCCCTCCTCCCCGACCGCTCTGAGATGCGCCCTTCGTGGTCGTTGTGCCGCTCGGGGTGGGTGTTGTCGCCGCGGGAGCTCCCGGGGAAGAGCACCGGGATGCAATCGCCCCCCTCGTCTTGGGACCCACCGCCCCGTAGCCGTTCACGGCGGGCGCTCCTGAACACAGACCCATGGTCTTGCACTGAAAACTCTTAACCGCTGACTCGGTGAACAGGCCAAAGTATCCCGTGTTACTGTCTGCGGCGAGAAGCCCCTCCCCTATGAAAAATCTCTGTAATTCAAAAACATCATTCCCCTGAGAGCCGCGGGAGAGGTCGCGGATGAGGTGCGGACACTGCGTCCCCGCCTGTGTACTCGAGGGAGCCGAGGAGGCGGTTCTCGCCTGCAGTGCGGCAAGCTGAATGAGGAGCACCTGCACCTGCGCCTGGAGCTCAGCAATCGTAACGGCAGATGCTGGAGACGCCAGAAACAAAAGGCCGACGAGGAGGGCAGTGATTCTGTAACGCATATGAGAGGATGTAACTCATTGTAACACCAGGCCGAAAAGGCGTCGGGTTCCGATGTGTAAGATGCGTCCGGTACCGAGAACAGATCACCCCTACCCCTTTATCTAAAAATGTACTAGAATGAGCGTCGCTGTTCCCATAAACCCAAGAGGAGGAGTCCTGTGAAAAACCTGTTTGCGCTGGTTTTTTTCTTTCTTCCTCTTGCGGTCGCCGCGGGGGAGATTGCACCATCCGTCGTTCTGAAGCTACCCTACATCCTGGAGCCCGGCAGAAACCCGATGCTCCCTGTAGAGAGCGCTCCGACTGCCAAGCATCCGTGGCTCCACCGAAACTGCTGTGCCCACCCCGAAGAAAACCGCGACCGTTCTCTCTTCTCTCACCAGAAACAGAACTGGCTCCGCCGCCTCAAGGAAACGCAACGGATTCGACTTAGCGTTTTCGACTCCGAGGTCGTCCTTAGTACGCGAGAGTCCAACGACGGCGCCTGGCACCTTGGAAAAGTGGGGAAACACGGGAGAGTCTACGGAATAGAGTACCGGCGAACGGCCTGGATTCTCGACGGCTCACCACGTTCTTTGGACTTCATCACACGGTGGTTCGTCACCCCAGAAACCCAGTAGGCCCGCACTTCGGTGCGGGCTGTTTTATATGAAAAACGGCCCCGATAAACGGGGCCGCGATGGGGTGGTGGCGCACGAGCTACTTCTTCTGCGACACCTTCTTCGGCTTGCGGCGCATCGTGGTGGTTTCCACGGCCAACCGCGGACGCGCTCGGAGCGGGATGTTCTGGAAGAACTTCGCCGGAACCGTGAACGTTCCGGTACCGACCTTCGCCTGGTAGAACTCCCCGGCAGAACCGTTCGTCGGGTAGCATCCCCGCGCCAACACTTCCCCCGGACACTGGCTCACGCCGTGCCGACCGAAGTACTCGCGGATTGCCGCCGCAAACTGTTCGGCGAGGTGCAGGCGAAAATCAGGACTCCGCTTGCGCACCGTGTGGAGGGCTTCCGTGACGTCGGCCTTGTAGAAGACCGCAACGCGCGGCGGGTCGTACCGCTCTTCCCAGCTGATGAAGCTGGGGTTGTTCCCCTCCTCCTTCAGTTTCTTCGGAACCCGGCTAAGGACCGCGTGCCGCGCGGGCGCCGAATCCGTGGAGCGGACGACGACGGTCCCTTTCGGAACCACTGCGCCCTTCTTCCCGTTCCGCGACTTTGTTGCGGAACCCCCGTAACAGTCACCATGGTGCCGAAGACGCCGTACCCCTGTTGCATCGTTCATGCTGCATTCCCCTTTCGTGCTTCGTTAAACGGAAACCCGAGCGGAATCGTACACCACAAGAACCTGTGGTGTAAAGGGGTTCTGCATAAAAGAATCGGCCGTCCCCCCTAAGGGGACGGCCGTCGTGAGAGGGGGGAATGCACCACATCAGTCGTACGGAATCCGCTGTTTCCAGCCCGGCTTCCGACGGTTCGAAAAAAACATGTCGTTACTCGGACGCACCTTCCGGGTGATGGCGCTCCGGCACATGTCCCGAAAACCAGCGGGGAGCACGTGCTCGCGCACCTCTCCGTCACCCAGTCGGTGCTCGAGCCGGAGAAACGTTCCCGCACGCTTGTTGTCGAGGAATCCGCCCGTTCCGGTTGCCTTGAGGATTGCCTTTGCTCCATCCTCTGCAAGGCACTTCCGAAGCTCCGCAATGAACTCGAGAATAAGCTGTTTATTGAACTCGGTGTACGTGTTCAGCTTGCTCACGAGAATGCGGATTGCCTCCGCGCAGTCGAGATCGAACTCGTCCCGCGGAATTGCTGTCCACCGAATCCGCTCTCGGAAGAGCGGTTTCGGAGTCGTAGTGGCCTTTCGTTCAGTGAGATCACTGTCGTCGGACTCCATCCCCCGAACCTTCTTCTCCAGAACCCTCTGTTTCGCTTCGTGCCGTTCTTGGTTGGACCCGCCGTAGCGAATCCCCCCGTTGACCCTCCTACTGACAATCTTGGGCATGTGCGCCTCCCTGAAGGTTGGACTCAAATCTGGAGAGTATCCTACACGATTCTCGAGAGTTTTGAAGTGAGGTTCGATTCCTGGGACCCAAGATACAAAGAGCCAGCCCTGCGCTGGCTCTTCAGTTTTGACGCAAGTTGCTAACTCGCTTCGCTCCTAAGCACCGACTTACAGTCGCAGTACACCTTTCGCATAGACTGCTCAAGGTCTTGCGAAGCTCCACGTGTTCGCTTCTCACCTGTCCTGGCTCGTCTGTTTTTGCATTATGAATAGCAAAAACATGACTCCGCCTCACAAAAAGCAGAAAACGAGACGCAGGTCTCGTTTTCTGTCTGTTTTGTGC
>CAYRER010000031.1:0-4999 GCA_964423385.1 uncultured Candidatus Saccharibacteria bacterium
CAGGCTTCGGGACAGCTCCCCCTCTCCCCGTCACATCTCGGCGTCGACCTCATGACAATAAACGGCTCAAAGGTGTACGGCCCGAAGGGTATCGGTGCGCTCTATGTGCGTGCAGGCGTCCGCATCGAACCGCAGGTTGTCGGCGGCCACCAGGAGTTGGGCCGGCGGGCGGGCACCGAGAATGTTGCGCTCGCGGTCGGATTTGCCACGGCGCTCGATATCGCGCTCCGAAGCGAAATAACTATGCGCGGACGCCTCACGGCGCTCCGCGACCATCTCATTCGGCGCATCGAGGAGCGGGTGCCCGGCGCCGTACTGAACGGCCCGAGAGACCGGCGTCTCCCGAACAACGTTCACTTCTCGATTCCTCACATCGAGGGCGAGTCGCTCCTCCTCCTCCTCGACCGTGACGGCATTTCCGCCTCGACCGGCTCAGCGTGCAGCTCCCACAACCTTGCGCCCTCCCACGTCCTTAGGGCCATCGGACAGGAAGACGAGCTCATCCACGGGAGCATCCGCCTCACACTCGGCGAAGAAAACACCGAGGACGATATCGAGTACGCCGCCGATGCGCTCGCCCGCTCGGTCGAACGGCTGAAGAAAATCTCCCCCCTCCCCCTCTCGCTATGAAAACAGACCTCGTGAAAACCGGAGACGTGAAGTCGTGCGATGCCGGCGCGTCGTGGCTCTACAGCGACACGGTGAAGGACCACTTCCTGAACCCGCGAAACCTCCTCATCGACGACACCACCTACGAGAGCGACGGCGTCGGCGTCGTCGGGAGTCCCGCCTGCGGAGATATGATGGTTGTCTGGATTAAGGTCGACCGCGAGCGGAGTCGCATCCGGGAGTGCGTGTGGCGGACCTTCGGGTGCGCCTCCGCAATTGCCTCGACCTCGATGATGTCAGTCATGGCGACTGAGAATGGCGGAATGACGCTCCACGACGCAAAGCGTCTCATGCCGGAAGCAATCCTCGAACGCTTAGGAGGGCTCCCCGACCGGAAGTACCACTGCTCGGTCTTGGGACACCAGGCGCTCCGGGAAGCAGTCCTCGATTTTGAAGAGAACGAGAAGAAGCGTCTATGAAAACGGAAGCCGCCGATACGTATACCTGGATTGTGCGCAACATTATCGAAGAGGCACCGGGGGTGCGCTCGCTCTTTCTTGAGGCGGACGGCGAGCGCCCCGCGTTCATCTCCGGACAGTACCTCACCGTACGCCTCCCCGGTTTCCTTCCTGCCGAGGGCAAGTCGTACAGCATCTCGAGCACGCACACCGATGCGCTTCTCCGGCTCACCGTGAAGGAAGCCGGGTCGTTCTCGCGTGCAATTCTTGAGAAAAAAATTGGCGACACCATCGAGACGGGGGCGCCGTACGGTTTTTTCTACCCCGAAGATGAAACGATGGATAATCTCGTGTTCATTGCGGGAGGCATCGGCGTGACCCCGGCGATGAGCATTATTGAATCGCTCGTGGGGAGAGATTACCCGGGGAACCTCACCCTTTTCTACTCAAACCGGACCGTCCCCGACGTGACATTCTGCACACGCCTCACCGAACTCTCGGTGCACCCGCGCCTCTCGGTACACCACCACATCACCCGGGAGGACGCTGAAGCACCGTACGTGCGCGGTCGCATTACCGGAAAGCACGTTGCATCAGTTCTTGGCGAAAAAGCATCCGAACACGACTATTTCGTCTCCGGCTCGATTGATTTCACGAAGTCACTCTGGAGAGAGCTCCGCGATGTCGGCATCCCCGCAAACCGCATCTACACCGAGGGGTTCTACTGAACCGAGGATGTGTCCTGCCGCCGCGGCGTCGTGGCGACGAGCGCAAAGAGGACGATGATGACTCCTCCGGCGATTCCCATTCCGACCCACGGAATCCACGCATACTTTTCGGTAAACCGGCTTTCTTCCTCGTCGCAGACATCCCCGATTTCATCACCGTCAACATCAGACTGGTCTCGGTTGGGCATGCTCGGACAGTTGTCCTTTACCTCAATGATGCCATCGCGGTCGAAATCGTCGCATGCGTCACCGCGCCCGTTCCTATCAATGTCTGTTTGGTCCCCGTTCTCGATTTGAACGCAATTGTCACGCAGGTCAGGAACACCATCACCGTCCGTGTCTGCCTCGCGGTAGAGCGGGTTCTGTGCCGACGGCGCTGACGGAAGCACCTTCACGTCGCGGCTGTCGTAGAGGTTGCCCGCCTCGCCGACGGGGAGAGACACTCCTCTGTCGGCATCGTGGTAGAGGCGGTACGTCGCTCCCGGCTGGGCGAGGAAGCGGACCGTCCGCTTCACCGTCTCCGAAACAGCATCCTGCGAGAGGCGGATTTCATTCACGCGGAGCGGCTGGGCGTACGTGAGTGTAATCCGCCACTCATCAGCAACCGTCTGCGGGAAAAAGATGCGGGAATCGAAGAGGGGGGTTTCAGCGACAACAATACGTTCAACCCCTCCCGCACGCGCACTTACTCGCACCGTTTCCGGAAGCGCAACGTACCGATCAAGATCGAGCGTCATGAGTGACGAAGAGACTGGTTCGGTCAGAGAGAGCGTGATGGTCACCTCGTTTCGGACGCCGTCCGTGACGAAATAGTCGACACTCGTTTCTTCCCTGCCGTCAACGAGATTCGCATCCTGCGTGGTCCCCGAGTACGCCTTCACGCCGACGGGGTACTGCTCGTACGTCTCGCTCACAATGTGCGGAACAAATCGTTCCTGCGTCTCATCGTAGAGCGCGTAGAGATTCCGTTCTGCCGGGGACGCCGAAACTGACACCTCAACGAGAGTCGGAACGACAACCTGTACCGCGCCAATGCTCTTAACCTGCCGGAATGCGGAGAGCTCCTCGGGCATTCCTTCGGCAGACGCGCCGGTACCGATGAGGGCGGCACACACAATGGTGGTGGTGAGTATTTTTTTCATGGTATTAGTTAGGTAGTATGCACCGTTTCTGGCGCGTCGTTGTTTTTCCTGCTCCGGGCGAAGAATGCTGTTGATATGAAGAGTGCGCCGATGACGAGGAATGTGACGATTCTTCCGAAGAGATCCATCATCCAGACATCGACGAGGAGGAGCCGTCCAGCGACAAGACCGAGGAGGACCGCTCCCCCGGTCTTCAGACTTGGATTATCCCGCATTCTGCCGGCAAGGAAGGCGCCGAGCCCCACAAGCGTGTAGACAGTGAGTGAGAGCATTGTCGCAACATCGTCAGTGAGGAGTGCATGAAAGACGAGCCACACGAGAGAGAGGGCGTAGAGAATACCGAAGAGAACGAGTGCCACCCCGTGCTGGTTATCCCCCTTTTCGGGAGCAACCTGCTCGCGCATGAAGAGGCCGACAATGGAGAGCACGAGCGCAAGAATGAGGATGACGAAGAAATCTCCGTGGATGACACCAGTATCCCACGCGCGCGAACCGAGACTCTCAAGGGAGAGGAGCATCGGTACAGCGAAGAGGAGGCTGAGCGTCTTTGTGACGCGCTGCTCGAGGCGGAGGAAGACCGAGGCGATGATGACTGCGGCGATTTCAAACGTGTACGCAATGATGAGCACCGGGCCGGAGAGCTCCGCAGTAGTTGCCGCGCCGAGGAGCGCAATACTCGTCGCTCCATAGACGTAGAAGGGCGCTCGCTCGCTCGTACCGAGGTACGCCGCGTAGGCACCGAAGCTGAAGACGAACATCCAGGCAACGAAGAGAAGACTCTGGAGGTGCTCTGGAGCAACCGAGAAGACCCAGAGGATGAGGAAGAACGCTGTTCCGAATGCAGTGAAGAGGTGCGCCTGCGAGAGCGCAGCGCCACGCACCCGGAGGATGCTCACAATATTCGCAACGAAGAATGTTGCGACAAAGAGAAAGACGAAGAGGAGCACGAGAAACTTCTCGGCGTTCGTCCACAGGTACGGGAGCGTCTCGAGGAACACGATGGTGAGCGCGGTCGCCGTAAGGTTCCGCCACCCGGTGTAGTACACAATCCAGAGCGTCCCGAGGACGACCACAAAGAGGTACGTGAACTGCTCGAAGATGAGCGGCGACGGCGCATTGGTGAAGTACGGTGCAATCGCGGCGAGAATGAGACCGGCGAGTGCGAGACTGTTCCGCCGGTACGTGAGACTCACGAACGTGACGAAGAGTACCGCGAGAAACATGGTGAGGAGCGCCGTCATCGGCGTAAAGAAGCCGTAGAGCTCCCGGGCGGCGAAGACGGTGAGGAGCACGGTGCTCGACCCGAGAACGGTAAACACCGCACCCTGGTGCTCGTGCGTTCTGATTCTCCAAACACCGAGGATGAGGAAGAGTGCTCCGGCAGAGAGGCCGAGGGTGATTCTTCCCGCCTCGCCGATCCAGTTGTTCATGAACGCGTAGCTCACGAACCAGCCGAGACCCATGAGGAGGAAGAGCGCACCAATCTTCATGAAGAGGTCTTTCTTGAGCCACTCGACAAAGACGTTCGGCCCAGCCGGCTGGAGAGGAACGTACGCCGACGGCGGAGTCCCGGGGACTGCGTGCGGCATGACACCCTGCTCCGCCACAGTTCCGGCTGGAGAGGCGGCGTTCGCCGGCCGCGGAGAACCTGAGCGGAGATTCTGAATCTCTCCCTCGAGCGCGCTGATGCGCTGATTCTGGTAGAGGAAGAGGATTATAAGGATAACGGTGAGTATGAGGTACATACGGGGACGCCTTACACTGTTAAATCGCTTGGAATCTATTATACCCCGTCACCTACCCGCAAACCGCATCTACACCGAGGGGTTCTACTGACACTCAAGTTGGACATCCGATGTCCAACTTGCGGTGTTTTATTACAAAAAAACGGGCGCAAAATCACGCCCGTTCACGAACCTCTCAATCCTCACGTCGGCCGTTCCTGTGCTTCACCTTCCATGTGCGCCCGCTCGGCACGCTCCCACCAGGTACGCTGGCGGAACCGGAAGACGATTTCTCCCCGGACAAACCGCTCCGACAGGTCAGCAATCGCAACGAGACG
>CAYRER010000031.1:5099-7554 GCA_964423385.1 uncultured Candidatus Saccharibacteria bacterium
CGTTCGTCCGATACAAGACTTGCATCCTCGTCGGGAGCGGGTGGATGAGGGGCCACCGGGCGCTCACGAACTCACGCGTGAGGTATGCCATTTCGATGATGGCGTACCGGTGAGCGGCTTCGAGCGCGAGCGCACAGAACCGTGCCCGCTGACCTGAAAGAGCAAGAAGCCGGTAGTGCTCGAAGAGATGCTTCCGTCTCCAGTCGGTGAGGCATTTCTGCATCACGTTCTCGACGAGGACTCCGTCCTCGGTGAAGGTGCTTCGCACCGTACTCAGTACCAAATGCTTCAGTTGTGCACTGAGCGGCTCCCCTTGCGCTTCCCTCCGCGCACGCTTTACGATGTGTACCATCGCAAGTGCGAAAAAGGTAAGACCAAGAATGAGCACAGTTACTTGCGCATCGGTCATGACAACCCTCCCCTCAGTTATGTATCCGGGTCGAATCGTAGCAACAGCATCCCCTGCCGTCAAACTAGAGTACGAAGAGTCCCATAGATGCCGCACCGAGCCAGCCGATTCCGGAGAGCGCCCCGCTCACGAGGAGCATCCGCTTCTCCTCTCCCGTGAGGAGCGCAAACGGACGTTCAGTTGCGATGTGGGAGAGCTTGCCGATGAAGAAACCATTGATGAGGAGGGTCACGACGAACCCCATCTTCACGTAGAACGCGGGGTCGGCGAGCCAGTACTCCCACGCGGGGAGGACGAGGAAGAATCCGGTAAGCACCATGAGTCCGAAACCGAGCCAGACGAGCCGGTGCGACCACTGGATGACTTTCGGATTCAGTACCCCCCGCTTCCCGCGCATGTACGCAAGGCCCTCGTGGTCGTTGTATACGATGACGAGAGCGGTGAGTATGAGTACCGCAAGATGGATGTTTTCAAGTTCAAATTCCATATGTGTCAGATGAGGGGACCGATGAGGTACCCGGTGAGCGCCGCTTCCGGTTTTGCGTCACCGCCGTGTTTCCCCTCAAAGAGACTCGTACCATCCTTTCCGCACAGTCGGAGGATGTTCTTCTCACCGCCCGGGTGCTTCCCGACCCATCCGGTGAGGTCGTAGACGTTTCCGCCGATTGCAGACCAGCAGCTTGTCGCGTCCGCGTGATTCGCGACGTCAGCGAGTGTGTATCCAGAGGGTTTTGGTGCGGGTGCGGGGGCTGACGTCGGCGCGGGCGCGGTTGTGGGAGATGCCGGCGCGGAGATTTGTGCAGGTGCCGGTGTTGTCGCGAGCGGTACGTCTTCTGAATCGTCCTCTTCGGAGACATCCTCTGATTCGTCTTCTCCAGATTCGGGAACGAACGTGAGCGATTCGAGGAGCGGTTCAAAATCGCGGTAGGTCGGAGAATCTTCACCGGTGAATGCCCCGCTCACCACATACACGTACGAGCCGTGCGGGATGACCGCCACCTCCGATGCATAGAGGCCGTCAGCGCGGTAGCGAATGGCGTTTGCACCACCCACAACCGCGTCGCGCACCTCGCCCATCGCGAGGTTTATGTTGCTCCCTCCCGGGTTCGCCTCGGCCCACTGCCGCGCCCACTGCTTCTTTTCGTTCTCGAAGACGTTTATCGTGATGACGGCAGGACCCTCACCGCCTGCGGGAGGATTCTCAAATGCGAGCACATCGTCTGCGTGAATAAGAACGAGCGCCTCTTCGAGGTCTTCCCCTGACGGAGTCTCAAGCTCGCGGAGTGCGTACCCATCGGCTCCCACCCGGTACTTGAAGGTAAGCCCGTACTCGTCGTTTCGGTATGTCCCGTACTCCTTTATTGCTGATTCCTCTGCTTCAGGTTCCCCCGCAGGAACATCGGAGACCCGTGGAGCAATGACAAAATACGAGCCGGCAACGACAGCGATACCGACGAGGACTGAACCGATGAGAGCTTTGAGTGACATTGAGTATGCAAAAGAAAGTGATAGTACCGAATAGTATATCAAATGCGCGGACCAAAGCGCTTTGATGCAAAATCTTTGATACGCCCACGCTCATCGAGGTGAATGCCCTCCGTTTTATATTTCTGCATCCGCTCCTTCCGGTGCCGTTCGTCAATCCACACCCGTCCGTCTGCGTATACAATGCGGTGAAACGGAATATCCTTTACTCCCCGGTCGTACGCCCTTCCGAGTATTCCCGTGATGCTCTGGGAGGCCATCGCACCGCCTCCCGCAAACCGCGCAATGTCGCCGTACGTCATCACCTTTCCCGCGGGGATTGCGAGTGCAATCTCAAGCACCCGCTCGCTGAACGTTTTCACCGTAATCCCATCTTCATTCACCCGCCGCTTCTTCACCTGGTCAGTATACCAGGAGAAACTATTCTGTATTTTCTTCGGTTGTATCGGGTATGGAAAAGATAACCCTCCGTGTCTTCCTCACCTCGATGGTCCTCTGCGCTTCGGGAGTTCTTACGGGAATCTGGTTTGAGGGAAAGATTCCCGAGGCATTTTTCAAATT
>CAYRER010000032.1:0-7326 GCA_964423385.1 uncultured Candidatus Saccharibacteria bacterium
GCGAAATGTGCTATTCTACCTCGGTCCAATTAAATGTATGCGCCCGGAGACGTGGGTGAGTGGCTGAAACCAGCACACTGCTAACGTGCCAGGGGATAAAACCCCTCGACGGTTCGAATCCGTCCGTCTCCGCAAAACTAGAAAATTCGGGTTTGTTCCCGGATTTTTTAGTTTCTGCGAAAAGGATTCGAAGGAGGTGTCAGGTATTTCCTTGAGGCAGGGGTACGTCGGACATCCGATGTCCGACTTGGTTTCCTCCTTGTCCCCCGTTCCCCAAAATGCTACAGTCCTCGAGTCGACATGGTGTCGACGAAGTTCTTCACTACGAAAGGAGGAAACCGCTATGGATATTCCATACGAGCTTCCATCATTTCGGGAGGACCCCGCGCTCTACGATGACGATGTCACCGTGTACATCCAGATGCTCTCCGAGCTCGGATGCTACACAGCACTGGCATCAACACGAAAGCCGTCCCTTTCCGAGTATGATGATGCAATTGAGTAGCACTGCAGTACCTGTGTGCGCCTGAGTCGCGCTACAGTGAAGTATCCTTCGGTTTACCGAACACATATCCCTTCCTGCTTTGAGATTCAGTTCTCGCAGACAAGGGGATCCCCAGGTTCACACCGGGGATTTTGTGTATCTGCGGACCGTTTTACTTAATTTACGAAAAAGAAAAGACCGCCGATGTTGCCACCGGCGGTCCGTGCCCGCGCTTTCGCGTGGGATGTCTACTTCTCGCCCGAACCCTTGATGCGCACGCTGATGGCGTCCGCATCGCAGGTCTTCCCCGCACCGCACCCGGCGTACGTAATGGTGTACGTACACCCGGCTTGAGCGGAGTCCGCGGGCCAGCAGAACTCGCCCTCAGCGCTGTCGGCAACCCAGCGCCCCGCGTTTCGCCCGTAGGCGCACGAGGGGTAGGTTGCCGACCAGTACGAGGTGAAGGTGCTCTTCTCGCTTCCACCCGTCGAGCTCCAGCGGTAGCAGAGCGCTTCATCCGGCGTTACGGTGATGTGTTTCTCACCGTTGACTGAGAGCGTCACCTGGGGAGGCGGGCTCGTGCAATCGGGCTCTCCGGCCGCGGGGTTGAGGAACCTCTTCCCCGCGATGCAGTACTTCTCCGCCATCCCGTTTCCGTGGATGCCGAGCTTCCCCGCGTTCCAGCCGTCGAAGTAGATGAAGGCGTTGAGGGCCTTCACCTGTGCGTCCTTCTCGAGCCGTGCGAGGAAAGGTGCCGGGTCCTGACCGAATGCTCCCCCCGGAACGACGCTCATCCACTGCGGGCTCGCGGAGCCGAGCGGACGGAGCATTCTCCGGAACAACTCGAGCTCACCGTCCGAGACGACGGCCGCGCCGATGTCGTAGTGGTCGTGGCCGGCCATATCGAGGAGCTCGATGCCCGGGTATGCCCCGTAGCTGTAGATGACGTACGTCTTGCACCGGCCGAGCGACGGAAACTCCGCCGCAACCTTCTGCACGACGCCGACGGCGCGCTCCATGTCCTTGCCGGTGATGCTGTACAGCGCCGGCTCGTCCATGATGTAGCAGAACCCGCGCTTCACCATGTCGATGACGCCGTTTGCCTCGAGCTGGCGGAAGAAACTCCGGAGCTCGGGGATTACGACGTCGTCGCCGCGGTAGAAATGCGGTGCCGTGTCGGTCCTGTTGGGGACCGCGTACCAGAGGAGGAAATCGACGCTGACGATTCCTACCTCGATGCCGAACGCCTGCCCCTCGACGAGCCGCTTCACCATGCAGTCGGCAATTGCTTGCCGGCCCTTCGGAGAGAGCCAGTCGCCCCACCCGAGCTCCATGACGGCGTTCGTGTGGGTCGCGACGTGCATGATCTGACGTTCGTCGGGGTTGCTTCTCGGGTCGGTACAGTCCTCGTTGAACCTAGAGAAACCGTACTTGACGTTTCCCGACCCGAAGTAGAAGAAGAGCTTCTCTTCGACGTACTGACGGGTCGAGAACGAAGCCCCGGAAGGGGGCACTTCGGCGGCATGCGCCGACCCCGTCAAACTCCCGAGAAGGAGCAGAGCGGGCAGTACTTTCGAAAACGTATTGCCAAAGAGCTTATACATTACTCCTCCTCAGAGAATTTCAGTTGGGGGGGTGATGCTGTACTTCCTGCCAAAAAGAGTAAAACACTTCCACAAATACGTCAAGTGTGCCGGTGGAGAAACGGGCCGGTACAAGAATCGTACCGGCCCGTTGTGGGAGAGAAGAACTTCTTCAGGAAGGCGTGGTTGACTCGCCCAATCCATCCATGGAAGCGGACGGGGCGGGCGGGTCATCCCGGAAGAGCTCTCCCTGCACCGGCTTCCAGGCGTACTTCGGGCACTTCGGATTGGTGCACCACGTGATGTGGGAATTTCCGCCGCACTCCGGACACACGTTCACAAAGTCGTTGACGGCCATGCGCCTCTCCTTTTCCTCTGAGGTTAAGTCCTCCCCTAGCGTACCGCCGTTCTCCCTATTTGCAAAATGCCAGCACCGGGTGCACTATACGTGCTTCCTTCGAGAACGTATCGAGGGAGTTTTCTTTCGGCAGTTCAACCAGCGTGAAGACAAGGGGAACGAAGTGGCACTGGCACTATTTGCGGATCTTGCACAGAACCTCTGCTCGCGTGCCGAGGCGGAGGCACGGCAGTACCTGAAAACCGCCTCTCCAAAGGAACGGAGAGAGCGTGTCGTCGCGACCGCACACGAGAATCTTCGCCGGAGCAGATTTCTCTGGTACAAGGTTCGCGATGCGATGGTGACGGGAAACAATGTCTTCTTCTCCCGCAACACCGACGCAGGTGAAGAGAAATGCTACGCTCCACAGTCGGCCACGGCGCTTAGCCCGTGGTTCGCGGAGCACTTCCTCGAAGGACAGACGTTCTTCATTGAACGAGCGGGGAGCGGAAGGGTCGACGAACTCGGTACCGCTCATCCTGTCCACATCTCTTGAGCGGCGAAAAATCGCCCCAGAATGAAATGCCCCGGCCTGAACCGGGGCATCTTTTTAGCTAATCTGGTTTCCCCAGCTTTCCCCACCCCACCTGCAGACAGGAGAAATATGGCGTACAATGGCGTCATTGCTCTTGTGGAGGAAAGATGCAAGAAGGATCACTATAAGATAAGTCTCGATTAAGGACGTATGGCAAAAGCAGCAAAGAAGGTGAACTCCGCATTTATGAAGCCAATGACAATCAGCGCCGACCTTGCGGTGGTTGTCGGGAAGGGTCCGATGCCGCGCTCGGAAGTCGTGAAGGCGCTCTGGGTATACATCAAAAAGAATGGCCTCCAGGACACGAAGAATAAGCGGAACATCAACGCTGACGCAGCGCTCACAACTGTCTTCGGCGGGAAGAAGACAGTGTCGATGTTTGAGATGACGAAGCTCGTCTCGAAGCACCTGTCGTAATAATGTTTTTACAAAATCCCCCGCGTTTTTCGAACGCGGGGGATTTTTCGTTCTTACCGTGTTACCGCACCGTGCTTGCGACCGCCTTCACGAGGCCGGGGAGGTTCACGCTCGGAATAACTTCCTCTGCGGTCGGCTTCGGGACGAGGGCGGCAATCTTCCGGGCCGCGGCGAGCTTCATCTCATCGGTGATTTTCGTCACTCCCCGATCGAGCGCTCCACGGAAGATGCCCGGGAAGACGAGCGAGTTGTTGATCTGGTTCGGGTAGTCAGAGCGGCCGGTCGCGACGACGCGCGCACCCGCACTCTTCGCATCAGCGGGCTGAATCTCCGGAATCGGGTTTGCGAGCGCGAAGACAATCGCGTCTTTCGCCATCGAGGAAACATGCGCCTTCGTGATGGTACCCGGACCCGAGACACCGATGACGGCATCTGCGCCGGCAATTGCATCTTCGACAGTTCCCTTCACGAGGTGTGGGTTCGTCACCTTCGCGAGCTCGTTCTTGTACGCAGGCATGCCCTTTCGGCCCCGGTAGATGACGCCGGTCGAGTCGGTCACGATGATGTTCCCGACACCTGCCTTGGCGAGAAGGAGTGCAATCGCCCGTCCGGCCGCGCCGGCGCCGACCACGACCACCTTCATAGCGCTAAACTTCTTCTTCACCACCTTCGCCGCGTTGATGAGGCCGGCGAGGACGACAATGGCGGTGCCGTGCTGGTCATCGTGCATAACGGGAACTCCGAGTTCTTTCTTCAATCGCTCCTCAATCTCGAAGCACCGCGGAGCGCTGATGTCCTCGAGGTTGATTGCGCCGAACGTCGGCGCGACCGCCTTCACAATCTTGATGATGTCCTCTGTGTCCTGCGTGTCGAGGACGAGCGGGATGCCGTCGATGCCCGCCATCTCGGAGAGAATCGCGCACTTCCCCTCCATGACCGGAAGGGCGCCAATGGGGCCGAGGTTCCCCAAGCCCAAGACCGCCGAGCCGTCCGAGATGACCGCGACGGTGTTTCGCTTCATCGTGTACTCACGCGCTTCCTTCGGGTGCTTCGCAAGGTGGGAGGAAACCGCACCGACGCCGGGCGTGTACATCGTGCTCCACGCATCACGGTTGTCGAGCTTCCCCTTCGAGGAGACGCGGATTTTCCCCTTGAGTTTCTTGTGGAGCGCGAGCGCCATCTTCGCGTAATCTTTCTTCTTCGGTGTGTTTTTTGATGTCATACGTTGTTTAGTGAAGCTCTAGTATACGACATTTCTGGTATCATGGTGCGCATGCAGTCCCACGACCTCCTCACCAGCCACTTCCGCATCGACAGAGAGCATGAAAAGGCGCTCAAACGCCTCGGCATACAGACTGTCTCCGACCTTCTCTACCACCTTCCCCAACGCTACGAAGACATTTCGACCATTCAGTCGGTCGGCGGACTCACGAAGGGGCAGGACGCGGTCGTCTTTGGGAAAATCGGTGGACTCAAGACCCGGAAGGCGTGGCGGAGCCGGGTACCGATTGCCGAGGGATGGATTGAGGATGGCTCCGCGCGCATGAAGGTGATGTGGTTCAATCAGCCGTACCTCGCGAAGATGCTCCAGGACGGCGCGTACGTGAAGCTCGCGGGGAAGGTCACCGGGAGCGAGGGCAAGCTCTACCTTGCAAATCCGGAGATTGAGAAGCTCGATGCGCTCCCTATCGACCGCCACGACTCCATTTTCAAGAACACCGGAAACCTCGACGACACCATCTACCCCGTCTACCGCGAAACGAAGGGGGTGACCTCGAAGTGGTTCTACCACACCGTCGTGAAGTGCTTCGAGCGCGGAGCGCTCGAAGCGATTACCGACCCGATTCCCGAGGAGATTCTCACCCGGTACCACCTCCCGACTCTCACGACGGCGCTCCGCTGGATACACACGCCGAAGAAGGCCGAGCACGCAGAGAGCGCCCGGAAGCGCTTCGCGTTCGAGGAAGTGTTCTCCATCCAGGTTGCACAGGCCCGCGAGCGAAAGCTCGTCGCCGGCGCATCGGCGTACCGCTTCAAGACCGACCCTGCACACATACGCGCCTTTACCGAGCGTTTCCCGTTTCCCTTAACCGGCGCGCAGAAACGGGCCCTCACCGAAATTTTCAAGGATGTCGCCGGCGACCATCCGATGTCGCGCCTCCTCGAGGGAGACGTCGGGAGCGGCAAGACTGCAGTTGCGGCGACGGTGGCGTATGCGGTCGCAACCTCGCGTCCGGCCGAGAAGGACTGGGGGAACCTTCAGGTTGCATACATGGCACCGACGGAAATCCTCGCGAAACAGCACTTCGAATCCTTCATCGAGTACTTCCACCACCTTCCCATCCAGATTGGTCTCATCACCGGCTCCGGCTGCATGAAGTTCCCCTCAAAGACAGACCCGGCGAAGCCGACGACCCTCTCGAAGGCCCAGCTCTTGAGGTGGGTAAAAAACGGGGAGATTCCCATTCTCATCGGCACGCACGCCATCATGTATAAGTCGGTTGAGTTCAAGCACCTCGCCTTAGCCATCATCGACGAACAGCACCGCTTCGGCACGAACCAAAGGAAGGCGCTCGCGAAGAAAGACGCGCACCTCCCGCACCTCCTCTCGATGACCGCAACGCCCATCCCCCGCACGCTCGCCCTCACCGTCTACGGCGACCTCGACCTGACGCTCCTCGACGAGATGCCGAAGGGCCGGAAGCCGGTCATCACGAAGCTCGTCACGAAGGACAAGCAGAAAGAGATGTACGCCCATGTACGTAAGGAACTCGAGTCCGGTAGACAGGCGTACGTCATCTGCCCCAGGATTGATGAGCCGGACCCTGAGAAAGAGACCGTAATAAACGCAAAATCCGTCACTGAAGAAGCAAAGCGGCTCCGTGAGACGGAATTCACGGGGTGGAAGGTCGGCATCCTCCACAGCAAGATGAAGCCGGCTGAAAAGGAGAAGGTCATGCTCGACTTCAGTGAGCACCGCATCGACGTACTCGTCGCAACGTCGGTCGTCGAGGTCGGCGTGAATGTCCCCAACGCAACGAACATCATCATTGAGGGCGCGGAACGCTTCGGCCTCGCCCAGCTCCACCAGCTCCGCGGACGGGTCATCCGCTCCACCCACCAGGCGTACTGCTTCGCCGTCTCCGACAGCAAGAGTGACAAGACGCGTGACCGGCTCAAGGCGCTCACGACCGCGCGGAACGGCTTCGAGCTTGCCGAGCACGACCTCGCGTTCCGCGGGGCGGGTGAACTCTACGGCGCGAAGCAGTCGGGACTCACCGACCTCGGCATGGAGGCCTTGAAGAACCTCAAGCTCGTCGAGGCGGCACGAAAGGAAGCACAGGCGCTCGTCGAAGACGACCCCACGCTCGCCGGGCACCCCCTCATCCGGGAGCGCGCGGACGCGCTCGGCGCATCGCTCCACATGGAGTAACGAACACCGTCTCCTTGACCTTGCGTCTGCACAGGCATACGCTTATTCATGAAGTTGCTCTTTCCCCACCCGACCACAGAGGAGGTAGCCATGCGCGCGCAACACGACAACCCCCACCTGCAGTCGGAAAGGAGGTGACGGAATTCCGCCGGCCCGTCAGACCGGCAAATGAGCCGAGGCATCCCGCCCACGGCTCATTTCAATTTTGTGTTGTTTCGCTTGGTCTATTACGCTATAGTCTTCTCATCCCGTCCTTAGCTCAGCTGGTCAGAGCACAGAGCTTATACCTCTGCGGTCCTTGGTTCGAATCCAAGAGGACGGACACGTACGTCAAAACAGCACTACTGGTCCTGTGTTTTAATCTTTCTAAAAACTGCAGAAAAATCCCGGACGAATCCTGAAAACTGCGCTATACTTCTCTACATATGCAACGGATTAAGGATTTTCTTCGTGCACGAAAAGTGTACGCCATCGGAG
>CAYRER010000033.1:0-1599 GCA_964423385.1 uncultured Candidatus Saccharibacteria bacterium
CGCCGCGAGCTCCTCTGCGAGCTCGCGCGGGTTCCGGTCATACGCCTTCGCCACAACCATGGCGGCGTTCGTCGCGTAGTCGCCGTGTGCCGGGTCCTTTGGGTGCTCGACGGCAAACTCGACGTCAGTAATGCCGAGCCCCCCGAGCACATCCCGTACCGCGTGTCTGATTTCCGATTCCATAGCGGACACTATACCACTAAATTACCTCAGTCGATTCGCTTCACGAGCTCGCGGCGCTCGCCCGGCGCGATGGTAAACACCTCCCGGCCGATGACCTGCCCGCGCGCGGTCTCCACGGTGCACCGCCACTCCCCGAGAGAGAAGCTCCCTATCTGCGTGTACCCGCGGTAGCCGTCATCCTTCCCGCCCTGAATGGGGTACGCGACGCGGACGTGCTCGACCCACGACCCGCTCGTTTCATCGAAACGCTCCCAGCGGTGGTAGATGTCGGTCGTAAGACGCGACGGCGCGAACACCGACGCGTAGCAGAACACGTTGTCGCCGGACTGGTACCGGAACGTGCTGTCCGACTCACGGTACCACTGCCACCAGCGCGGTTTCTCGTACGTGAGCTCATACCGGCCATCCTCGTACCGGACGACGCTGTGGTAGATGCCGACGTGCTTTATGGAGAGCGGAATGGGAGGAATGATGTTCGCAAAGTAGAGAAAGTTGAACCCGATGTAGATGAGGCCGATGATAAAGATGAGCGTCCGCTTCTGCGCCATCATGAAGTTCGGAACAACGCGCTCGAGCGCGCGGATGAGCATGTAGATGAGGATGAGTGCGACGATGCCGCTTATCAGGAAGACGAGCTCGCCCATCTTCCCGAGGAGGACCGGGATGACGAGCACCGTGTACGAGAGGAGGCCGACGAAGAAGATGATGAGGTTGTAGACGAGGCGTCCGGCCCGGTCCTTGATGGTCTCGTTGCCGACAATGACCGCGATGATGATGAGGATGAAGAGCCAGCTGTCAGAAAGCGAGCTCGACCGGCCGTAGAAGATGAGCATCCCCGAGAGGAGGCCGCCGAATGCGTACTGCATGAGGAATGGCGCCTTCGTCCGGAAGAAGTGATTTGTGCGTTCGCTGAACCGCTCGGCGATGCCCGCGTAGAGGAGGACGATGGAGAGCATCGCGAGCACGACGTACGAGAAGAGGACCGCGTTGTCGAAGAGCTGGTCGACGCGGTTTAAGGTGAGGTTGTCGACGATGAAGCCGAGGATAAATGCCGCGGTGAGGAGGTGCCGCGTCACATACCCCTTGAGCGCTCGGAGAAGTCCGGTCATACCCGACATTCTACCCCGTACGGGGACAACGAAAAACCCCAGCCGAAGCTGGGGCCCTCATGTTTCTCAGCCGCCAGAGCGGAAAAAGAACGTTCTGACGATATCGAGCACTGCGTACCCGAACACGGCAAGGAGCGCTGATCCGGCGGCGATGACTGCGACTGCAATGATCATACGCTGGTCCGGTTTATCCGGTGGTTCCTTCATGGATGACCCCCCTCGTTCGTTCCTTCGTTTCCGCACCGCCGTAGCTGAGTGCGCTCACTATCTCAACAAACAGGATCCCCACGGCAATGCCGATGAGGAT
>CAYRER010000033.1:1699-7210 GCA_964423385.1 uncultured Candidatus Saccharibacteria bacterium
GGGAACTTGGCGCAGAGCTCCTCAACTTGCTTCTTAAGCTTCGTCTTTACCTCATCGCTTCCAATGTTCTTGAGACGCTCCACCATAATCTGTGCAACCAGGGTCGCCTCAGCTTCTTTCATATTCCGCGTCGTCATCGCGGGCGTGCCGAAGCGGATGCCCGAAGGGTCCATTGCGGTGCGCGTCTCATCGGCAATCATGTTCTTGTTGAGTGTGATGCCGATCTCATCGAGCGCGACCTCCGCCTCCTTCCCCGTCACCCCGAGGGAGCCGTACACGTCTGCGAGGATGAGGTGGTTTGATGTTCCTCCCCCGAGCATACGGATGTTCGCGTCGTGGAAGACTTTCTCCATCGCCTTTGCGTTCTTCAGAATCTGCTGTGCATACACTTTAAACGCGGGCGTCATCGCCTCACCGAACGCAACCGCCTTCGCGGCGACGACGTTCATATGGGGACCTCCCTGGAGTCCCGGGAAGACCGACTTGTTGATTTTCTTTGCGAGCTCTTCATTGTCCCGCGTGAGAATCATGCCGCCGCGTGGACCGCGCAAGGTCTTGTGCGTCGTCGTCGTAACGACATCGAAGCCGTCGTCGAAGGGGTTCCGCGCAGCTCCGCCGGCAATGAGGCCGGCGATGTGCGCCATGTCTGCAACCGTGTACGCGCCGACCTCCTTTGCAATCTCTACAAACTTCGCGTAGTCGAGCTCCCGGCTGTACGCAGAGAACCCCGCGAGGATGATTTTCGGCTTGTGCTCAAGCGCCACCTTCCGCAAATCGTCGTAGTCAATCTCGCCGGTGTTCACGTCCTTCATCTTGTACCGGACGAAGTTGAATACCTTGTTGATGGACGTTGTCGGGTGGCCGTGGGTGAGGTGCCCGCCGTGCTCGAGGTGCATGCCGAGGACGGTGTCACCGGGCTCTAAGAGCGCGAAGTACATCGCGACGTTCGCCGGCGCTCCCGAGAGTGGTTGGACGTTTGCAAACTTGCAGTTGAAGAGCGTCTTCGCCCGCTCAATCGCAATCGTCTCGACGATGTCGGTGTACTCCTGACCGCCGTAGTAGCGCTTCCCGGGGTAGCCCTCGGAGTACTTGTTGGTGAAGATTGAGCCGTTCGCCTCGAGGACCGCTCTCGAGACGTAGTTCTCCGACGGGATGAGCTCGAGCCCTCGCGCCTCTCGCTCCTCCTCCCCTACGAGCGCACCGAAGACTTCTTTGTCCTGCTTCTCAATGAATTCGTACATGTTTGAAAAATAGAAAATAGTAAATACTGAATATGGAATGTATTCGGTTGTGCTCTCGTTAGATCATATTATTTATATGGCCCCAGTGCTCCCAAACCCATTCTCGCCACGCTCTGTTGTGTCAAGAATTTGAACTTCTTCAAATTCTGGATGTTCAATTTTCTGTATGAGCATCTGTGCAATTTTATCACCAGCTGAAAAAGTATGCGCCTCCTTGCCGAGATTGACAATCCCAACAAAAATTTCTCCTCGATACCCCGCATCGATAACACCTCCAAGGGTTTTTAAACCTGAGCAGTGGGAAAGGCCACTCTTGTCCCACACAAGCCCCACGTATCCCTCTGGTATTGCGACTGCAATTCCAGTTCCGATTCGCGCTCGTTCCCCTCTGGGTATGGTAACGTTGTCAACAGAAAATAAATCCATCCCCGCATCAGTTCCATGCGCAAAAACCGGGATTTTTGCTGACTCTCTGAGACGGAGAACTTGCACCTTCATAGTGTCTATAGTCTAACACTCACTGCAGATTCCACTTCATTTACAAATCCAGTATCATGATGTTTATATGATTAAACCTTACTCGGAGAGAACCCCGGACGAACAGTATAAAAACCTCCTCCGTGAAATACTAGCAAAGGGGACTCGAGTTCAAAGCCGACAAGGGACTGACGCACTGACGCTCATGGGCGCTACTCCTATGCACTTCAAGCTCGAGAATGGATTCCCCATGATTACCGAGCGAAGTGTTAAAGGTTTTTGGCGTCAAGCAATCGGTGAAATTTGCGGTTTTATGAACGGCGCTCGAACGCTCGAAGCGCTCGAATCTTTCGGGTGTAAATTCTGGACACCCTGGGGAACAAAAGAAAAATGTGAAAAGCGTGGACTAGAGGAGGGCGACCTCGGTCCCGGCTCGTACGGAGGTGCCTTCCATGACTTCCCCACCTCAGAGGGGCCTGCCTACAACCAGTTCAAAAATATCGTTGAACAGATTATCGAGTTCCCGGAGCTCCGCACTCATTTCATTTCGCCGTGGGTACCGCAGTACACGATTCGCGGTACGGGGAAACAGCAGAAGGTGGTCGTCTGCCCGTGCCACGGGTGGCTCCACGTCCGCATCCTCAACGGGAAACTGACACTCCACATGTTCCAGCGTTCAGGAGACGTCCCTGTGGGAGTCCCCTCAAATATGATTCAGTACGGTGCGCTCACCATGATGCTCGCACAGGCAACCGGCTTTGAGGCGTACGAGTACATCCACACGATTTCTGATGCGCACATTTATGTCGATCAGGTTCCGATGGTTGAGGAACTTATTGCGCGCGACACAAAACCATTCCCTACCGTAACGCTCACCAACCCAACAAAGGACATCTTCGCGTTCCGAACGACTGACTTCGAGCTTGCTGACTACGAAGCTGGCGAACCGATGCGGGGTATCCCTGTCGCGGTATAAACCCTATGTCAAACACAGGACTTAACCACGACAACGCGCGCACCCCTGAGCAAAAAGCCCTCATGGCAAAAATTGAAGCTGATGGTGTGTGCCCGTTCTGCAAAGAATATTTCACTTCGTACCACCCGAAGCCAATTATCAAGGAGACTGAGTTCTGGTACGTCACCGAGAACATGAGCCCGTACGAAGGCACGTCACATCACTTCATCTTTGTGTATAAACCCGCTCACATAAGTACCCCGAAGGAACTTGCCCCCCAGGCGTCAGATGATCTCTTCACGCTTCTCACGTGGGTTACTGAGACGTACCAAATCGAAGGCGGAAGCTTCTTTATGCGATTTGGAAACATGGAGTGGAACGGGAGCAGTGTCTCTCACCTCCATGCTCAGCTTGTTGTTGGAAAAAGAAAGGGCGAGAATGCTGAAGCGCTTCGAGTAAAGCTCGGGTGGAAAATTTGATAAAAATTGAGAGTACGGTACAGTACTCGGAGATTGCTTAGGGATGACCCTAAACAGCGCAAAACTCTGGCCTAGGAGGGCCCATGACGACTGAAGACAGATCGAACCCGTTAACTCTCGAGGAGCTTTTCTGTCTCGAAGGGTGCGGGTCGTACAAGCAGTACCACCGGATGCGAAAGGGGTTCGAAAACGATGCGTGCCCCTTCTGCACGGTCGACCGTACCTTCAACCAGGTGCTCTGGGAGGATAATCACGCGCAGTGCTGGGAAGTCCCCCAAGGCATCGAGAAGAAGGGGTTTGAACGTCATCTCATCGTGACTCCGAAACGCCATGTTCGCACGCCTTGGGAGCTCACGAGGGATGAAGCACTCTCGATGCACATCGCTCGATCGATACTCGCAACGATGTTCGATCTTCCGGGCGGAGGTGTCATCATCCGTTTCGGCGACATGCGAAGGAACGCAGGGACCGTCCCCCACCTCCACGAAAACATCATGGTGCCTGACGGCACTGCCGAGGTGCGCATCCCGCTCTTCAAGAACCCTGAGGACCGACAGAAAAACGGTGCCCGGGCGACGGAGTTCGCGAAGCGCTACGAGACCGGCGAATTGCCGTGAGAACTGTCCGGACGGACGCGGGGCCTCCTGGGGCCCCGCTTTTTTATGACTCTAGATCTACTTTTATTGCCTCGATACCCATTTCCTTAAAGAAATCATCACCTCCGAGAATGGCGTACCCCTTGAGGTAGTACAGTTTTTTAATTCCCGCTTTTGCAATGACACGGGCACAGTACGGGCACGGAAAATCGGTGGTGAACAGAGTTGCTCCTTCCGTTGTCTTCCCCAATCGTGCGGACTCCGCGATTGCCGACGCCTCCGCGTGCGCTGTTGTTACGTAGTTAACGTTCACTCCTTTTTTAAACAATGAGCGCGCATCACCGAAAATATTTGGGAGCTCTTCTTCAGGTAGGTGCTCGTTGTGCGAAATTGCAAGCACCTCTCCCCCTCGCACGAGCGCTGCGCCCACCTGTCGCCACCAGTCTGTGCTCCGTGCACCCTCAGTTTGCATCCTTAAGAGCACCTCTCTCTCAAAGACAGAGAGCGAAACATGCTCTGTTTGCGGTTCTTTCTCTTCGCCGAGATTGCTCTTATTCCATCGCAAAAAAACATTTTCGTATTCAATGGGGTGCCCCCCGAAATAAGTCTCAGCGAGAAAAATATTGATGTCCTCTCGTGGCATAAGAAGTGTCGCTCGCTCGTCACGAAGCTGGAGTATTGTTTCAGTGGTAAGCGAAAAAACAGGAACGGGGGCGATGAGTGAAAGCTGTTGCTTCATCATTTCGTGCGGGAGAGCACGTATGCGGTCCTTTCGGTTGATGTAGTCAAGTTCTTTGTGCGAGGCGAGGATACCGTCGGAAATAAGGTACAGTTCGGTCACCCCTTTCTTTGAAAATGAGGCAACAAAATCTACGTACCCTTTGTGGAGGACCGGGATATACGCAACCGCAACTTTTCTACTAGACATTATTACCCTTGCTTATTTGGATGAGGCGAATCTTTGCGCTCGTTGACGTTTCTGCTTGTGGCTCGAGTATAACTATCTCACCACAGTACTTTGATTTTTCATCAACCTCGTCCTCATCGTGCTTTGTCGATTCAGAAACGACGAGTACGTGCGGGGACACGAGTTTAATGAGACTGTTTTTTTCTTCCTGGTGAGGTTTGAGTGTTATCACATCTACGTGCCTGCAGTGAGAGAGAATGTGCACCCGTTCCATTTCTGGGACAATGGGCCGATGCGGGCCCTTCCGTGCTTTAACTTTTTCATCACTATCAACCCCAACAATGAGGAGGTCCCCCATCGCTTTCGCTTTCTCAAGGTATTGCGCATGGCCAATATGAAAGAGGTCAAACGTGCCTGACGTAAGTACAATGCGCAGTCCCAGTTTTTTCCAATACGTAACCAGTTCAGACAATTTCTCAGGGTCAGGTATGTACCGTTGTTCCAGAGCTGCACTATCACCAAATATTCCTGCGTTGATACCCATACATCATTTACGCTTCGCTGAAACTGCCTTTCCCCGTTTGCTTGTCGAACGCTTGGCAAGTGGGCCGGTCTTTGGGGGAGTGTACCCTGCTATGTTGTTAAGATGGTATCGATTTGCTTCTTTGTAGCTTCGCTTTGTGTTCGAGGAAAGCGTCGAGAACGAAAGCTGGGCAATCTCCATACCGGGGCGGAGCACGATAGGGACGCTGTTGAGGTTGCAGAGCTCGAGCGCAATGTTGAGGTAGTGGCCGGGGTTCACGATTGACGCTGAGTTGTGGACGATGAGCCCGATGCGTGCGAGGGACGACTTGCC
>CAYRER010000034.1:0-7058 GCA_964423385.1 uncultured Candidatus Saccharibacteria bacterium
TCGAAGATGACCTCCTTCCCGCCGACGTTCACAATGGGCTCGATGGCGAAGACGTTCCCGACCTCAATCTTCGGTCCGGTACCCGCCCTGCCGAAGTTCGGTATCTGGGGATCCTCGTGAACCGCGTGCCCCACGCCGTGCCCGCAGAGCGCCTCGACGATGCTGAAGCCGTTCGCCTCGACGTACGTTTGGACTGCGTTGCTGATGTCGCCGATGCGATTCCCCGGACGTGCTTCTTTAATACCGCGCGCGAGCGCTTCCTTTGTGACCGCAATGAGCTTCTTCGAGGTTTCATCAATCTCGCCGACCGGCACGGTGATGCCTGAGTCGACAATCATTCCGCCGTAGCCGACGGACATATCGAGGTTGAGCACGTCCCCCTCCCTGAGGATTTCATCTTCACGGGGGACGCCATGCTGGACGGTGTCATTGACCGACGTGCAGAGCGAAGCGGGGTACGGGCGGTCAGCGAACTCCGGGTGGTAACCGAGAAGGACCGGCTCGACGCCGTAGTCTTCCGCGAGCTTCTGCGCGTAGTCGTCGATATCACGGGTCGACATTCCCGGTTTCGCGTATTCGCCGAGCTCGCGGAGGATGCGCGCGAGAATCTTCCCGCCCTTCCGGAGGAGCTTGATTTCTTCAGCTGTCTTGATGCGTGCCATGGCTAAGAAATGATACGCGTGAGAATCTCGCCGTGGACTTCTTCAATGGTCTTGGTTCCGTCGCAGTCGACGACGACGGTGTCCGGCCGTTCTCGGTAGTACGCGAGGACGGGAATGGTATCGTTTCGGTACCACGCGAGGCGTGCCTCGATGGACTCAGGCGTATCGTCGGGTCGTGCGCGCTCCACCATACGCTTTCGTACCACCTCTTCGGGTGTCTCAAGGTTAATGATGGTAAGCGGTGCTCGGCTGTAGAAGCTCAGTGCGCTCTCAAGCACCCGCGCTTCATCAACTGTTCGCGGGAAACCATCGATGAGGAGGTGGCACTCTGGGTCCACGTGGTGATGAAATGCATCACCCCATAAGACTACCGAGAGGAAAAGCGGCTGGAGGACACCGGTGTCCAAGGTCTTCTGCATTTCCTTTTCTGTGTATCCCTCACCCTTCGCCGCGAGCGCACGAAACCGCCGGCCGGTCTGAATGTCGACGACACGCCTGGTTGGATCCTTTTCTTTAAGAACACGAGAAAGACGTTCAATCTGCGTCCCCTTCCCGCTCCCCTGAGGTCCTATGAATATGATGGTCTTCGGCAGGTGCGTCATGTGCGTGAAATTATAGTTCTAACGATAGCACGTATCTTCTCCTTTGCCTCTTCGAGCTGGTTGTCGTTGTTTTCTACAATAAAATCTGCGGAGTGCTTATACGATGTCTCCTCGAGGTAATGAACGTGGCGAAGCAACAGTTCCTTCTCTGACATGGGAGCGCGCGAAAGTGCCCGGGCCTTAAGTGTCTCCCAATCGCCCGCATCGATGTAAATGATTGTGCGATGGTCTTTCGGGATAATCGCTGAAAGGTTCCGAACTCCATGAAGGTCAATCTCGTTGATGACAACGTGACCAGCTTCCATGTGAGACATGAGTTCCGACTTCAACGTACCGTAGAGATTCCCGCTGAACTCTGCCCATTCTATGAAGTCACCTGCCTGGGTCCTGCGCTCAAAATCAGCGCGTGAGATAAAGAAATAATCCTTGCCCTCAGTCTCTCCCGGTCGCTTTGCCCGGGTAGTACACGACACGATCCTTCTAACCTCAGGGAAGTGCTCCACCACGTGTGCCATAAGAACTCCCTTTCCACTCGCCATGGGTGCCATAAGGAGGATGATGTGTCCCCGTATTGTGTGGTTCATGGGTCTTCAGGGTACCAGTTTTTCTCTTTCACGCAAGACGGCTCCGATTGTGCTAAACTTGTAGAACCGTGCAGAGGAAACACATCATTACACTGTCGGGCAAGCCGGGGAGCGGAAAGTCGTCGACTGCGGATCGTGTCGCCGAGATGCTCGGGTATACCCGATACTCCTCCGGCGAAGATGTCCGGAAAATCATCCACAAGCGGAAGATGACACTCGAGGCATTCAACAAACACGCAGAGGAGCACCCGGAGGTTGATGCTGAGATTGACGAGAAGCTTCGCGAGCTCCGGAACCACGACGACATAGTCATCGATTCCCGCCTCGGCTTCTACTGGATTCCCGAGTCGTTCAAGGTGTACCTCGACCTCGACAACGACGTCGCCGTCGCGCGCATCTTTCGCGACGCAAACCTCAACACCCTCCGGAGTGAGTCCGGCGAGGGTTCGACGAGCATGGAAGACGTCATGGATCAGGTGGAGGAGCGTATGCGGAGCGAGCGGATGCGCTTCAAGAAGCTCTATGGCATAAACCCGTACTCGATTGAGCACTTTGACCTTATCATTGATACGGCGCGGCACAGCCCGCAGACGGTCGCGCTCACCATTTTCGATACGTACAAAAAGTGGCTCACCTCGACGAGCTGGAAGCAGGTCGTGAGCCGGGTGCCGATGGGCTTCTCGTTCAAGCACTAAGTTAGTCCAGAGCACCCAGCACGTAGCATAAAAAGGACCGCCCTTCGGGCGGTTCCTTTTTATGCTGTTGCATCCTAAGTACTACGTGCTATGAGCCAAGTGCTGGAGTTCTAGTACTCTCTCAGTGAAACTTGAGAGTCCACTCTCCGCACCAAATCAATAACCACGGAAACGGCGATGAGGAGTGCAGTGCCGCCGATGGCGAGCGTGGTGACGCCGGTGAGCATCTGCATGAGCATCGGGAGGATTGCGATGATACCGAGGAAGAGCGCGCCGGCGAGCGTGAGGCGGGTGATGAGCTTGCCCAAGTACTCAGACGTATGGGTACCCGGACGGATGCCCGGAATGAATGCGCCGGTCCGCTGGAGGTTCTTCGACATCGCGTCAGGATCAAAGGTGACCGCGGTGTAGAAGAACGTAAAGAAGAAGACGAGGACGAAATATACAGATGCGTAGAGCGCCTGGTTGTTGAAGAAGACGAGCACCTTCTCGGAGAGCTCTGCGACATTCGGGACGTTGAACGTCGCGAGGATGTTCAGAACCATCTGCGGGAAGAGGATAATGGAGAGCGCAAAGATAATCGGAATGACGCCCGCCTGGTTGAGTCGAAGCGGCAGGTAGCTCGTCGTCCCGCCGTATGTCTTGCCGCCGCGGACCTGCTTCGCGTACGTCATGGGAACCTGCCGCTCAGCAGTCGTCATAACGATGACAGCGTAGATGATGGCGATGGCCGCAACGACAAAGCCGGCAAAGAGCGGAATCTGCGACGGGTCGAAGCTGAACGCGAGCTGGCTCGCTGTCGCCGGAAGCGTCGCGACAATGCCGCCGAAGATGATGATAGAGACTCCGTTCCCGATACCGTACTCCGTCACGAGCTCACCGAGCCAGAGGAGGAGCATTGCGCCGGCAACGACGATGACGATGTTCACGATGAACTCAAACGTCGAGAGGCCGGTGATGACGCCCTGAGACTTCAGGAGCGAGAGGAAGCCGAACGCCTGGAGGATGGCGAGGGGGAGCGTGAGCTGTCGGGAGTATTGCGTAAATCGCGCTCGGCCAGTCTCACCTTCTTCCGAGTACATTGCCTTCAGAGTCGGCGACATGACCGTCATGAGCTGCATGATGATGGACGCGGTGATGAAGGGGCCCACGCCGAGCATGACGATAGAGAGGTTCGAGAGTCCGCCTCCAGAAAAGACGTTGAGGAGACCGAGAAACTGGTTGTTCTCAAAAAACTGTTCCAGGACCGCGAGATCGACACCCGGAATCGGGACCGCGGCGAGCGCGCGGAAAATGACGAGGGCGCCGAGAACAAAGAGAATGCGGTCGCGTATCGCCTTTTCGGTCACGATGATCTTCAGCTTTGAGAGAAACGTATCCATGGTGTGGTCCCTACGGGGACGTTAACGTGTGTAATCGAAGTGTATGGTACTACAGCAGAGCGATGCGCGCACGGCTCTACATGACCGTCCCGCCCGCCTGTTCAACCTTTGCCTTCACCGAAGCAGAGTACGTGCACCCCGATACCGTGAGCTTTTTGCTGAGCTCTCCGGTGCCGAGAATCTTCACCTTCCGTACCTTGCCCTTCTCCTTCTGTATGAGTCCCTTCGCGAGGAGCGTTGCGGGGGTAACCGTCTCGCCGGACGCAAACGCCGCCTCAATGGCAGAGAGATTCACCACAGCCGGGAGCACGCGCTCGGCATTTACCGTTCGCGCGCGGTTGACACCGTGTCCGCGGAGCTTCGGAAGACGCTTGATGATGTCGCGCATTTCCGGACGCGGACGACTGCCGGCGCGGGCTGTCTGACCCTTCCCTCCCTTGCCGGAGGTCTTGCCGCGCTTTCCGCCGCGGCCGATGCGCTTCCCGTCCTTGCGCACCGTATTCCTCTGTAGTTCGTGTAGTTGCATGCTTAGATTTTATTAATGAATGTAATGAGTGACTTAGAACAACGTGCTCATCTTTCTATCTTTCTTCAGGCGCAGTCCAGATTGTGTGCTATTTCTCTGAAATATCGACAATCTTTTGGAAAATAATTCTGTATTATTTTCCAACCTTGAGCTTCTTGAGTGCGGCGACTGCAGCGCGTGCGTTGTTAAGCTTGTTCTTCGAGCGTGAGAAAATCTTTGCGGTCACATCCTTCACCCCGCCGAGCTCGAGCACGGTACGGACCGAGCTTCCGGCGACGAGGCCGCGGCCCGGAGCCGGGATAATCATGACCTCGCTCGAGGAGAGCTTCGCCTTTACGTCGTGCGGAATGTGCTGGTCCTTGTCCATCGGAATCTCGATGAGATTCTTCCGCGCGTTCCGGGCCGCCTTCTCGATGGCGAGCTGTGTGTCAGCCGCCTTACCGATGCCGACACCGACTTTCCCCTTCCGGTTGCCGATGACGATGGCGACGCTGAAGTTGAAGCGTCGTCCGCCGGCCATCACGCGCGTCACGCGCCTGATGCTGATGAGCTTCTGATCAAACTCCGAACGGACACGCTCTTCTCTGCGTCCGCCACGCCGTTGCCGGCGCGGGTTTCGCCGGTCATCGCCGCCGCGACGCCCGAAGCGTCCCTCGCGGGCCTTCGGAGCATCGCCAGCTGGTGCATCGGCGGTAGCGACCTCTGCTACCTGTGCGGGCGCTTCCGTCCCGCTTATAGCTTCCTGCTGTTTTGTTTCTTCGCTCATGAATCAGTGTTAAAAACGTTAAAATGCCAATCCTCCCTCCCGTGCCCCTTCTGCGAGCGCAACAACTGCACCCTGGTACTGGAATCCGCCGCGGTCGAAGACGACTGCGGTGATGCCCTTCTTCTTCGCCTCCTCCGCAACGAGAAGACCGAGTGCCTTTGCGCGGTCTCCCGCAGACGCACCCTTCACCTTTCGCGTGTCTGCGCCGAAGAGCGTCTTCCCCGCCTCGTCGTTTACGAGCTGGGCGTAGATGAACCGGTTGCTCCGAAACACGGCGAGCCGCGGGCGCGTCTCGGTGCCCTTCACTTTCGCGCGGATGCGCGCATGCCGGCGTGTCCGCTTCTGTGCTTTCTGTGATGTGATCATACGTTTCTCAAATCAAAGCGCCCGCGCATTACGCAACGCCCTTCTTGCCCTGCTTCCTGATAATGTACTCGCCCTGGTAGTGGATACCCTTGCCTTTGTACGGCTCCGGCTCCCTCACCGCACGGATGTCGGCGGCAAACTGGCCAACGACCTCCTTATCGGTACCGGAGACAGTAATGACACCCTGCTCGGAGGTCATGGTAACGCCCTTGGGTGCGGTGAGGAACACCGGGTGTGAGAAGCCGACGGAGAGCTTGATCTTGTCGCCCTGCACCTCTGCCTTGTAGCCGACGCCCTCAATCTCGAGCTTCTTTGTGAACCCCTGCGTGACGCCCTCAACCATGTTCGCGAGGTGCGACGCATAGGTTCCCCAGAGCGCCTGTGAGCGCTTGGTTTCCTTTGTCTTCGTGAATGTGACCATCTTCCCGTCTACGGCGACGGCAATCTCGGGAAGAACCTCGCGTGATATTTCACCCTTCGGCCCCTTCACGGTGAGCACGCCTCCTCCAAACGTCACCTCGACGTTTGCTGGAACCTCTATTGGCTGCTTTCCTAGTCTGCTCATATTTTTTAAGTGTTGTTACTGTCGAGCGAGTGAGCGGAATGGAAGAATGATTTTCTTACATTTCCGAGCGAGCGCTGACAGAAAGATTTTTTGAATCTTACCAAATGATGAATAGATCCTCTCCGCCGACGTTCTTCTCGCGCGCCTCCTCGCCCGTGAGGATGCCTGCCGGGGTCGAGAGGATGCGCTTCCCGCGCCCGTACTTCACCGGGAAGATCTCCGAGACACCGCGGTAGAGACGGCGGCCCGGCTTCGAGATGCGCTGGACGCCCTGGATGTACGGGGCACCAGATGCATCGTACTTGAGCGTAATGTCGAGCGCCTTTTTTGCCTTCTTGCCGTGCTTGTCGACCTGAGCGACGAAACCGCTCTCCTTGAGCTTGTCCGCAATCGCCGCCTTGAGCTTCGAGTACGGGATGCTCACGATGGACTTCCGCACCATCCCGGCGTTCTTGAGCTGGATGATGAAATCTCCGATTGGGTCTCCTACCATGATGATTTCTTAATACCTGGTATGTGTCCCTCGTGCGCCGCCTCGCGGAAGCAGATGCGGCAGAGGTCGAAGTCACGCATGTAGCCGTGCTTCCTGCCACACCGGAAGCATCGACGGACCACCTGACTCTTGTACTTCGGCGCGCGGCGCGCGCGAAGCAGGACTGATTTTCTTGCCACTGTGTGTGTCTTATTGCTGATATCGGGCTTCTCGCCCTGAAGCGGCTGGCGGGCGGTCTCACCGAGAAGCGGTGACCATTCCCTCCGTACGCGACACTCGTGAAGAATCGCAGGCCGTCGCTCCCCTTACGGAGAGGTGAATCGGTGCGTCTTGTGTCGCCCTATGGGGCAAAAACACGAGAGTGTGCGTATATCGCTACGCCGACGACTATACCAGAGGGGGCCCCCGAAGTCAAAG
>CAYRER010000035.1:0-6245 GCA_964423385.1 uncultured Candidatus Saccharibacteria bacterium
GTGCGCCATCAACCTCGCGCACGGCGTCGTGTACCTCGCGACCGCGAAGAAAGACCGGCGCGCGTACGATGGTCTCCGCGCCGCGCAGAAAGACGTGCGTGAGAAGGGGAACCTCCCGATTCCCATGGAACTCAGGAACGCATCGACGAAGCTCATGAAAGATGTTGGGTACGGCGAGGGGTATGAAATGTATCCGAAAGGGAAGTCGCTTTTGCCGGAGAAACTGAAGAATAAGAAGTATTTTCGGGGGTAGGAGGTGTATACTGAAGGTACTTACGCATGGAAACAGAAAACATCGTTCCGCTAACTGAACCGAAGAAGAGCGTACTTACGGGCGTGACGCCACTCTCAAAGTACTTCGCACTCTCCCTCTTTATCGCGATGCCGTTTATCGGCGGGTGGGTGGGATATACGTATGCACCGGGGAAGGTGATTGTAATTGAGAAGCTTGCGATAGAGGAAGCAGAAATGTGTCACGCTACCGACACCACTGAAGAACCTAGTAGTACTCCTCTTCCTGATACAGAAGAACAGGAGGGACCGCTTCCATTGTTTAAGACATCGCCAATTAGGTGCGAAGCGATAGGAGCTTGTTATTTCGATGGAGAGACCTTTGCAATATATAAATATAATTTGTTCACCCAAAGGTATGAGCCTTTAGATGAGAGTATTCTGCAAGGATTACTTAAGATAGATCCAGATACGGGGAGAATACGGGATGGTTTTATAACCATACGTGGTTGGTCCAGTGATTTACGATACGTTATGTTCTCATCTGAGAGTAAATTGTATTACGTGGATACGGAAAATCCGCAAAAAGGTGCCTTAGATGCTGGTGGTTTATACATCCATGGGAATAGTTGGGTTCATGATTGGCGTATGATGAGTCCCAATCGGTCAAAAATTTTAGGTCTAAAGAATAGGATAAAATACCTGGGATTTGAGAATGATCTCTACGTATTTGATATTAATGATCTGACTGCCAAGAAAATATTTTCACACGACGGGACAGTGTTTACCTTTTTAGATCACGACGGATACATTGACGCAAAATGGCTGAGTGATGATGAGGTACAAATTAAAATTTCGACAATGGAAAATCTTGAAGAGTTTCGGGATACTCAAACCACTGAAAAATGGTTAGAGTATGATGCGGCAAAAGAAATCAAAGTGGTAAAGGTTGAATAAACTAAAATCTGGGAATTCTCATGGAACTCAGGAACGCATCGACGAAGCTCATGAAAGATGTTGGGTACGGCGAGGGGTATGAAATGTATCCGAAAGGGAAGTCACTCCTCCCCGAAAAGCTCAAGAACAAGAAATATTTTCGGGGGTAGAAGCTCGACAGCACGTTTTTGACGCACTTGTGGTCATGAATCACTAAGTTCAAATCTACTAAGTGTTCTCGACCCCACCTCGCGGTTTTTCATTCTGTGTGAATGAAAAACATCGCTCCGGTTCGCACTCGAGCATGCACACAATATTGATTGTGTGCTAAACGAAAAACACATACTCCTTGCGAGTATGTGCTTTTCGTTTGCTCGAGTGCGCCGGGCTGGATTCGAACCAGCGGAGGCCGAAGCCGATAGATTTACAGTCTATTGTGATTGACCACTCCACCACCGACGCATAATATCTTTTGTGCTACACAGGTTCTTTCTAAACGTGAACTTTGTATGTATCGTATTTCCCTGAATCAACAACAAGCTCATTACGGCATGCTACTTGGCTCCAGGGAATAACAAATCTATCACCTTTTCCCGTAAAAATGAAGAGCTCGTCGAAATCTTCGCTACGATATTTCTTCGAGTAAGAAAAAGATTGATTTCCACCAGTTATTCTCAAACCAGCAATCGACCTGTTTCTTTTCTCCGAGTAGCCTGCATATTTTACCTGTACACGCTTAAGCAGGGAATCTTTTTCAACGATAAAGTCATAATTTCTCTTATCCCCGATAGGGAGACAAACTTCGTATCCATGAGAAAGGTAGTAACTAATGGCATGCCCAACAGCGATGTCACCCTTCTCTTTAGTGTTCATGGCTCTATTGATTATAACAGAGTAGTACACTGCCAGGAAAGATTAGGGGATGTGAATTAAGTGACCCAGTCATCCTATTCCTACTGTTCCTAAACAGTAAAATAAAAATGAAACACCACAATTCACGGCTCAAGAAAAGAGGATAGAAAGTGCGTGGTAGACTATAAGCGTATATGCGAAAAGGGCTTTTCTTCATACTCACGCTTGGCATCCTCGTTGCTCCTGTGGTGCTCTTCGCGGCTGACCTTGTGCCGTGTGGTGGAGCGAATAATCCGTGCAAGGCGTGCCACCTCGTCTCGCTCGCGCAGAACGTGCTTCAGTGGCTCATCAAGATTATGGCGTTTGTCATCGCGCTCACGTTCGCCTTCGGCGGATTCAAGATGGTCATGTCTGCGGGGAATGAGGGGGCAGTCTCAAGCGCAAAGGAGATGATGACAAACTCCGTCATCGGTTTCCTCCTTCTCCTCTCGGGATGGCTCATCGTTGAGACCGTCCTCGCAAATCTGGTGAACAAGAACATCTTTAAGGACGGCCTCTGGAACCAGATTCAGTGTGTTGATGTGGAAACCGTTGCAGTCACGCCACCCCCAGTGGAGCCGGGTGCTTGTTCAGTTTCGCCACTCTCCCCGATTACCGACCCCCTTGCACAGCGGATGGAAGCGATGAACGGGAAGGCGGTCATCTGGGATGCACCGAATGCTTCAACTAAACAGAATCTTCAGAGACTACAAGTGTGTGCCAACAAGTTTACTTCCAAAGTGGGAGGTTCGGTAACGTCCGCATATCGACCGGAGTCGTATCAGAGACATCTCTACGAGTTGAAGGCAAAATGGTGCGACAGTGGAGGATTGAAGAATAATACAGACCCAGCATGCAGCACTCTCAAGAGTGCCGTTTCTGCTGAAATACAGAAGCACGAACTCGTGAATTGTGGTGCTGTTGCTCAGAGTAACTCATCACATACTGGCGGAGTCGGAGTCGATATCAGTCTCCCAGAAGGAAAAATTCACGGTAGTGCTGAAGTTAGAAAAGCCGCAGAGGAGTCGTGTCTCTATTGGAATAACTTCAATAACGATCCCTATCACTACACACTCCGGGCAGGATGCTCGTGTAACTGATTTAGTAAAGCATTCCTCGAACTGTATCGTTACAAGTCACGAGCAGAATTATTTACTTACTACACAAAATGCTGTTCATTTGAACAGCATTTTGTGTGTTTGTGCGGGCCCACGAGGATTTGAACCTCGGTCGCTGGTTTTGGAGACCAGAATTCTACCACTGAACTATAGGCCCGTGACGACTACTTTACCACACCAAGACTTGCAAGGAAATTCTAGGCAATTGCGGATATCTTTCGTGCGACAGTAACATCATGGTAGCGGATGTGTACACACCCCTGGTAAAACAAACGGTAGCAACTCGTGACCGCAAAAGAGCTCAAACACCACTTACCCTATATGTAACAGGTGTTACATATAGGGTAAGTGGTGCAAAGAATCTTCACCCCACAAACCCCCGTACCACCCCAGCAATCTCATCAAAATTCTCCGGCTTCACCCACACAATAGTGGCGTCACGCTTCAGCCACATCCGTTGACGCTTCGCGTACTGCCACGACTTGGTCTCAATGAGGTCTTCCATCTCGGGGACGGTGAGCTTTCCCTGGAGGTACTCCGAAATGTACTTGTACTCGATGCCGAGCTCGGCGATGCGCTCGAGGGGGAGGTCGCCCTCCTGAAGCCCCACCACCTCATCAATCATTCCCCTGTGGATGCGCGCGCGGAGCCGGTCGTGGATTCGCTTCTGCAGGTCTTCCTTTGGCACGTCGATGCCGAGCGTACAGACGTCGTAGAGCTCCTCGGGTTCCGAGACGGGGACCTTCCCGAGAACCTCCGCAATTTCAATCGCGCGGATGAGCCGGCGCGGATTCTCGCGGTCAATCGTCTCTGCGCGGGCAGGGTCTTTTTCCCTGAGGAGCTCGAAGAGCTCGCCCGCCGAGAGTTCCTCGAGCTTTTCGCGGAGCTCCTCGTTCGGCGGAACTTCCGGCGCGACAACTCTCCCCAAGAGCGCGTCAATGTAGAAGAACGTTCCGCCGACGACGATGGGGAGCTTCCCTCGCGCGTGGATGTCGGCAATTGCAGTACGGCCGTCGCGGACGTAATCGGCGACCGTGTACGTGTCTTTTGGGTCCGCGACGTCGAGGAGGTGGTGAGGGACGCCCTCCATTTCTTCTACCGTCACCTTGCCGGTGCCGATGTCGAGTCCGCGGTACACCTGGCGGGAGTCTGCAGAAACAACCTCGCCGTTGAATACCTTAGCGAGTTTGACTCCGAGCGCGGTTTTCCCGGACGCGGTAGGGCCGACAATGACGAGGATTTTTGGTTTTTTCTTCACAAGTTTCTTTTCTTGCTCACAATCATGGTGCCGCGAGTGAGAATCGAACTCACATGACCTTTTACGGTCGAGGGATTTTGAGTCCCTTGCGTCTACCAATTCCGCCACCGCGGCACCATGATTACGATTTTGGCCATCTCTGCCGACAGACAGACTCTTTGTGTCTACCGCCCCCGTCTTACAGACGCAGTACACCTTTCGCAAAGACTGCTCAAGGTCTTGCGAAAGTCTCCCAGACTTTCTCACACTCCAGCACCCTAGGAACAAAGAGTCGTATTGTGACGAGTCTACCAGATTATACACAGTGAGGGAACCAGACAGTGTATGGTAAAATTCCCACTATGGCGTACGAGAGCAACTCGATTTTTTGGATTGAGGTAGAGAAGATTGTGCCGAACCCGTTCCAGCCGCGGCGGGAATTTGACGAGGCGAAACTCCGGGAGCTCGCCGATTCGGTCAGGATGTACGGCATCCTCCAGCCTCTCGTCGTGACCCGGCGCGAAATCATACAGGAAAACGGCGCATTCTCGACCGAGTACGAGCTCATTGCGGGCGAGCGCCGGCTCCGCGCGGCGAAGCTCGCGGGCCTCACGCAGGTGCCCGTCATCATCCGTTCCGGTGAGGAGACCGAGCTCATGAAGCTCGAGCTTGCCATCATCGAGAACCTCCAGCGCGAAGACCTCAACCCGGTCGACCGCGCCTTCGCGTTCAAACAGCTTGCCGAGCAGTTCGGTCTCTCACACGCGCAGGTCGCAACGAAGGTCGGGCGGAGCCGGGAGTACGTCTCGAACTCCATCCGCCTCCTCGCACTCCCCGAAACCATCCTCGACGCGCTCCGGCGGAACGATATCTCTGACGGTCACGCTCGCACGCTCTTGATGCTCAATGACCGGCCCGAGGAGCAGGATGTTGTCTTCCGCGAAATTCTCCTCAAGAAGCTCTCTGTCCGCGAGGTGGAGCGTATTTCACGGAAGATTGCGACCGAAAAGGTGCGGAAGAACCTGCAGGACATCGATCCGGAACTCATCGAAATTGAAAAGCAGTTTACCGAGACCTTCGGCACGCGCGTGCAGATTCAGAAGACCGAGTTTGGCGGGAAGCTCACCATCGACTACTTCTCCCCCGAAGACCTCCGGAAGGTGCTCGATATGATTCACCAGGGTGAAACAGCCGTGAACGGAAAGACGGAAGGGAACGTGCTGGTGCGTCTCGCCGACGCGACACCGCTCGTACCAGTTCCAGAGGCACCGGCTCCCGAAGCACCGGCGCCGGAAGAGGAGGTCTTCACGCGACACGATACGCTCGAGGTACCGGCGCCGGTCATTTCGGAAGCGGAGCTCAACGAGCCGGGGAGCGCATCGCCTACAGAGACCGAAGTGCTCGCGAAGGTAGCGGAAGAGACGGAGGAGAAGAAAGAAGACGATGCAGGTCTCTACTCGATCAAGAATTTCTCAATTTAAATTCTAGGACTGCTGTGCGTGCTCGTGGACACCGAGCGCCGAGCGTATGCGACGGCGCGCGAGCGACGTTTTTGCGTAGTCGAGCCACTTCCGGGTCGGCTTGTTCGTCTTTCCGGTGATGATTTCGACGATATCGCCGTTGTTGAGTTCTGTGTCGAGGGGGACGAGTTTGTTGTTCACGCGGGCGCCCGAGGTGTGGTCGCCGATATCTGAGTGAATCGCGTACGCGAAGTCAATCGGCGATGCGCCGACGGGGAGGTCGACGACGTCGCCCTCGGGGGTGAAGACGAAGATGCGGTATGAAAAGAAGTCGTCCTTGAGCCCCTCGAAGAACTCGCGTGAGCCGTCATT
>CAYRER010000036.1:0-6098 GCA_964423385.1 uncultured Candidatus Saccharibacteria bacterium
CACCCACACAGCAACCGCCAACAATCGTAGTATCGGATTTATATTATATGCTACATATATCGCATATAATATAAATCCGAGCAGGGTGCGGGACGGGGTGCTCCCGCTTCACCCGGACTTCGATTGCCGGTTTTTCGATGTTAAAACGCGCCAGATTTTGATATGATGCTCCTACTATGGGAGCTCCGAAAAAGGGCGGAAAAACGGTGGCAGAGGTTGAGAAACGGGCACGTGAGCTCGCTCGGCTCATCGCGTATCACCAGAAGCGCTACCACGAGGAAGACGCGCCGGAGGTGAGCGATGAGGCGTACGACTCACTCGTCCGAGAGCTCAAGGAGCTCGCGGAAAAGTATCCAGAGCTTGGGAAACTGTACCAGAAGACCGAGGTGGTCGGCGGGCGTCCGGCGGACGCGTTCAAGAAGGTGAAGCATCGGGTGGAGCAGTGGTCGTTCGACAACGTCTTCTCCGACGAGGAGCTCCGGGAGTGGGAGGAACGTCTCTTTCGTTTTCTCGAGAAAGAGGGACGAGGGGGTGTGAGGGTCTCGTACGTGAGTGAGCATAAGATTGACGGACTCAAGGTTGTCCTCGAGTACGAAGAGGGGAAGCTCGTGCGCGCCGCAACCCGTGGCGACGGCGTCACCGGAGAAGACATCACGCATACGGCGGTGACGCTCCGAGATATTCCGAAGACGCTCAAAGAGCCCGCGACCATCGTTGCCGTCGGCGAGGCGTGGCTCTCGCGCGGGGAGTTTGAACGCATCAACCGAGAGCGGGAGAGGGGCGGGGAACCGCTCTTCGCAAACCCGCGGAATGCCGCCGCCGGTTCCATCCGCCAGCTCGACCCCGCGGTGACCAAGAAACGGAAGCTCTCTTTCTTTGCATACGACATTGACTACGTTGACCCCGAGACTGTGCGGGGAGGCAGGCCAAAGACACAGGAGGGGGAGCTCACGCTTCTCGCGCACCTCGGCTTTACGGTGAATCCTCACGCGAAGCACTGCAGGAACCTCGACGAGGCAATCGCTGAGTACCGAAGGTGGGTTCCAAAGAAGCTCACGATGCCGTACGGTATGGACGGCACTGTGGTGAAGGTGAATGAAGTTGCGCTCCAGGGGGCTCTCGGCTACACGGCAAAGGCGCCGCGCTTCGGCATTGCGTACAAGTTTCCCTCTGAGGAGGCGACGACGGTCCTCGAGGACATTGTGCTCCAGGTCGGTCGGACCGGTGTGCTCACCCCGGTCGCACACCTTCGCCCGGTCCTCATTGCCGGCTCGACCGTCTCGCGCGCAACCCTCCACAACGAAGACCAGATTAAGCGCCTCGACGTGCGCATCGGCGACACGGTCATTCTCCGGAAGGCCGGCGACGTCATCCCTGAAATCGTGAGCGTCGTCCGGGAGCTCCGGCCGAAGAGCGCGAAGCCGTACGTGTTTCCCAAGAAGGTGCCCGAGTGCGGCGGCGACGGCTCCATCGAGCGGATTCCTGGAGAGGCGGCGTACCGGTGCGTCGCAAAGGATTCGGATGTCCAGCACCGTCGTCGCCTGTACTACTTCGTCTCGAAGGCAGGACTCAACATTGACGGCGTCGGTCCCAAGATTATCGACCTTCTCCTCGACCAGAACCTCGTGAACACCGCCTCCGACCTCTTCACGCTCACCATGGGTGACCTCCTCGGTCTCCCGGGCTTCAAGGAGAAGGCGGCGGAGAACGTCATCACCGCCATCAATTCGGCACGGCGTGTCCCGCTCTACCGATTCCTCACGGCGCTCGGCATCGAGCACGTGGGCGAAGAGACGGCGCGGGTCATCGCCGAGGCATTTGGGACGATGGAGAACATCAGGGAGGCAAAGCAAGAGGAGCTCGAGCACGTCTTCGGCGTCGGCGAGATTGTCGCCAAGTCACTCCACCGGTGGCTCCGGGTTCCAGAGCACGCACACGAGCTCGATCTCCTCCTCTCCCACATCGTCCTCGAGAAGCCGGAGAAAACGGGCGACGCGAGTCTTACTGGGAAGACCTTCGTCTTCACCGGCACACTCGCGTCACTTACCCGCGAGGAGGGCGAGGACGAGGTGCGGAAGCGCGGGGGCTCCATTTCAAGCTCGGTCTCGGCAAAGACGAGCTACGTCGTCGTCGGTGCCGATCCTGGTTCGAAAGCGAATAAAGCGAAAGTTCTCGGAGTCATGATGCTTAATGAATCGGGATTCAAGAAATTGCTAGGGCTTTAAGGAACTGCCGAAATACTATATGATGCCCGTATGAAAAAGGAGGATATTGAACATCTCGCGAAGCTTGCCCGCATTGAGGTGACTGATGGCGAAGCTGAGAAACTCGCAGGAGACATCACGAACGTGCTCGCGTACGTGAGCCAGATTGAAGCGGCGGTCGGGACCGTTCCTTCGGAGAAGCAGGTCGGACCCCTCTTCAACGTCATGCGCGAGGACGGCGAACCGCACGAGGCGGGTGTGTACACCGAGGACCTCCTCTCCGCCGCGCCGGAGCGCGATGGGCAGTACGTGAAGGTGAAGAAGATAATCGAGGGTAAGTAGCGTATGACCATCACCGAACTCAGAAAGAAATTCATCGAGGGCTCGTACACCCCGCGGGAGGCGTACCGGGATGCGAAAGCTGCGATTGACGCACGGGAAGGGGACATTCGTGCGTTTGTCGACGTGTACGACGATGCAGAGGCCGCCGCAGAGGCGGCGACGGAGCGGTATGCAAAAGAGGGTTCGGACGCGCCTGCGCTCCTTGGTATGCCGATTGCGATAAAGAACAACATTCTCACGAAGGGGAAGCGTGCGACGGCATCATCCAAGATTCTCGAGAACTACGTCGCGCCGTACGATGCGACGGTCATCGCACGTATGCGCGCGGAGGGTCCGGTATTCGTGGGTAGCACCAACCTCGACGAGTTCGCCATGGGCTCCTCGACGGAGAATTCCGCATTCGGTCCGACAAAGAACCCCGTTGACCCGACGCGCGTCCCTGGTGGTTCTTCCGGCGGTTCGGCTGCCGCGGTCGCGATGGGGGCTTCGGTCGCCGCGCTCGGCACCGACACCGGCGGTTCGGTCCGCCTTCCGGCGAGCTTCTGCGGACTCGTCGGTTTCAAGCCGACCTACGGAAGAATCTCCCGCTACGGTCTCATCGCGATGGGCTCATCGCTCGACCAGGCAGGCACGCTCACCAATTCCGTCGCCGATACGGAGACGCTCTTCTCCGTCATTTCGGGGAAGGACCGCTACGACGCAACAACTATCAATCCAGACACGTACCCGAAAGTAGGTGTGAAAGAGAAGTACCGCATCGGTGTTCCCCGGGACTTCCTCACAGAGGGCATGGACCCGGACGTACTCGCACGTTTCAATGAAACCATCGAGGTGCTCGCCCGGGAGGGGCACGAAGTTGTCGACGTGTCGCTCCCCCTTATGCGGGAGGGACTCGCCGCGTACTACATCGTCATGCCTGCGGAAGTTTCCTCAAATCTCGCTCGCTACGACGGCATGCGATTCGGTCTCCGGGTCGAGGGCGATACGCTCCTTGAGGACTACCTGAAGACCCGTGCGGCAGGGTTCGGTGAAGAGGTGAAGCGTCGCATTCTCCTCGGCACGTACGTGCTCTCGGCCGGCTACTACGACGCATACTACGGCAAGGCAGAGGCGCTCCGCGCCATGATGCGCGATGAGCTCGCACGCGCGTACGAGAGCGTCGACATCATCGCAACACCGACTGCGCCGACTCCCGCATTCAAAATCGGCGAGAAGAAGGACCCGCTCTCGATGTACCTTGCGGATATCTTCACCGTGCCGGTCAATCTCACCGGCGTACCCGCAATCTCCGTTCCCGCCGGGACTGTGGAGCGCGACGGCATTTCGCTTCCGATTGGGGTACAATACATAGCACCGCATGCCGGCGACGAGCGGCTCTTCGATTTTGGGAAGAAGACCTACGATGTGAAGCTCGGCACGGCCTAGGCGGGCCATTTCATGCAGCAAGTTCCTGACGAGAACGACCTCATATACGAAACGTACTCGATCGACTTCACCGGGCTCTTTCGGGCGCTCTACGAGAAGCTCGGCGGAACTGACTGGAACGGACTCATCGAAACACTCGGAGGGTGGTGGGACATCTACTCAGTGCTCGCCATTCTCCTCTCACTCCTCTTCTTCATCGGCTTCGTGTACGCAAAGGTGCGGTACAGCCAGCTCTCGGAAATCGAGCAGGAGGCCTTGCGTGACGCCGAGGCGCGCTGGGCCGCACGGCACGCGGCGAAAGGGAGCAAGAACGCCCGCTGGGAGGAGATACAGGGGAGGGTCGCAGAGAACAATCCCGAGTCGTGGCGGCTCGCCATCATTGAAGCAGACATCCTTCTCGACGAGACGCTCACCAACGCCGGCTACGTAGGGCAGAGCATCGGCGAGAAGCTGAAGACGGCCAATCCGATTTCATTCACGACCGTCCAGGATGCCTGGGATGCGCACAAGGTACGCAATGAAATCGCGCACGTCGGGAGCGACTTTGTCCTCACCAAGAAGAACGCGCAGGACACCATCCTCCGCTACGAGCGCGTCTTCCACGAGTTCGGCGTCATCTAAATTTGCACATACTGGGAATTTGGGGTACATTCATAGGTACTTTTCAAATTGATGCTCATCAATTTATGAAAGTATGAAAAAAGGTACAAAGTGGAACATCATCGCGGGGTGAGAAATGGGATGGGACCCATTTCGCAAGAGGTTGTCGAGATTTTCTTTAAGAAAATATCATACAACCTGAACAGGTCCTGTAAGGACGAGGAGAGGCCTCTCCTCTAACAACCAGGATTTGTGTCTTGTGACATTCTGTGTCACACACATCGCGGGGTAGAGGAGAGGTACCTCGGGAGGCTCAATAGGGCTCTTGTGGGAGAAATCTCACATGGAACACTTGCCAAATTCGGTGAAACCTTCGCAGTTATTGCATGGCAATACCGAGCCAAGCCCAGAATATGGGAAGGTGTAGAGACTAGATGGTAGGCATCTTCGCTTGAAAGAGAAAGATGAAGGTATAGTCCAGACCACAAATCAGGCACTTGCCTGAGCAACGAAAGTTGTAGCGGTATGCATAACCTCCAGACCCTGGTTCGATTCCAGGCCCCGCAACACGATGAGAAAAGCCGAGGACGAAAGTCCCGGCTTTTCTCGTGTTGCGGGGCAGGAAGCAACATTGAGTTGCTTCCATCTGGAATTGAAAAACAGACGAGTCGCGCCCAGTGTTCTTAGAAGCGTAGCTTCTTAGAAAAAGCGGGACGATTCCAGGCCTGCAAACTGCAAGTACACACCAGAATCCCCGTAAGCAACCTTTTATGCTACAATCCCCGGCATATGCAATGCGTCATCCTCGCCGCGGGAAAGGGGACCCGCTTGAAGCCCCTCACCGATAACTGCCCGAAGCCGCTCGTGAAGGTCTCGGGGAAGACACTCCTCGATCACATCGTCGAGGCGCTTCCCTCTGCTGTCGACGAGCTCATCATTGTCATCGGGTACTTGGGCGACATGATAAAGGAGCACTGCGGAGAGGAGTTTCACGGCAGGAAGGTCCGGTACGTCGTGCAGGAAGAGCAGAAGGGCACCGCACACGCGCTCTGGCTCTGCAAGGATATGCTCAAGGGGCGGTTCATGTTCATGTTCGCGGATGACATCCACGGGAAAGCCGACGTCGCCCGGATGACCTCGTACAGCCGGGCGCTCCTCGCCAAGACGAGCGACACCCCGGAGCGTTTCGGTGTCATTGTCCGGAACCCGGACGGCACGCTCTCCGAAATAATCGAGAAGCCCGCCCACCCGCCGTCCAACCTCGTCTCAACCGGCGTCATGGTGCTCGACGAGAACGTCTTCAAGTACGAGCCGCAGTCGCCGGTGAACGGCGAGTACTACCTCACCGAGGTCATCGAGCGGTACGCGAAAGACCACCCGATTGCGGTCGTCGAGGAGGACTTCTGGATTGCCATCGGGTACCCCGAGGACATCACCAAGGCGGAGACCATCCTCTCGATTTACCGGCGGTAACAGGTTGATACCACGAGATTTGAGTGGTATTCTCTTTGGGCTGAATTTGTCAGT
>CAYRER010000037.1:0-5958 GCA_964423385.1 uncultured Candidatus Saccharibacteria bacterium
TCACGAGATTTTCAGGACGCGCTTTCACTTCCCCCTGCAGTGTTACCACCCACTCCGAGCGCAGCGCACTTGCCTGTTCATGTGCCTCGGGCTGTTTCGGTGTCACGACTACTTGTACTTTTCCCGTCTCATCGCGGACATCAATGAAGATAAGTTTCCCGTGGTCGCGCCTGACATCAACCCACCCTGAAATAGTGACGGTTTCTCCCGTGTGTGACGGCAGATCTTTGATATAGATTCGGTTTTTCATGCCCTTAGTATATAGGTTTTTCGCCTTCTTCCCAAATGTGCATAAACATCTATGAAATGGTAAAGGGCGCCTTGTGAGGGGCGCCCGAGGTTCAGGGACGGAGGCGATGTTCGGACCTACGCGGTCCGAAGCCGGAGGATCTCGCGCCGGTGCATGGGCCAACGGTTCCTGAGGTTGAACCGAAGGCACAGACGCTTGCAGTGGCGGTTGCGACCCTGCCGGGGCTTGCTCATACGCGTTCTCCCGTGGTTGTCCTGCGTCCGTTTTTGATTATGAACCGAGATTTTGCCGGTTGCAATACGTATAAGAAAACTCCCCGAAACCTTTCGGTTCCGGGGAGCGGTACTGATCACAATGAAGAGAGCACTATGCTACGGAAGAGGCGGACTCCAGATACGACTTCGCCTGACTTCTCCACATCTTCGCGTAGTGGCCGTCGAGCGCAAGGAGTTCTTGATGCGGACCCTCCTCGGTGAGTTTTCCTCGGCGGAAGACCAGGATGCGGTCGGCGCCGTGCACCGTGTTGAATCGGTGTGACACAAGGATGAGTGTCTTGCCGCCCACCGCCTTCTCGATCTGACTGAAGAACTTCTCTTCGGCGAGCGCGTCCACGTCGGCAGTCGGCTCGTCGAGGATGACGATGAGACCGTTGCGGTAGATGGTGCGCGCAAGCGCGAGACGCTGCTGCTGTCCGTGCGAGAGCTCGATGCCCTTGTCGAATTCCGCGCCGATTTGTGTGTCGTACGCATAGTCGAGCTCTTTGATGAAGGAATCGGCACCGCCGAGACGCGCTGCGGTCTCCACGTACTCCCGTAAGAGCTTTCGGTCCGCGCGTCCCATCGCGATTGCTTCGGCAACCGTGAAGTTGTGGATGCGGTACTCCTGAAGAAGAATCGCGAGGTACGAACCCCACTCACGCAACGACAGCTCCCTGAGCGGCACGCCGTTGATGAGAATCTCGCCTTCCGTCGGGTCGTAGATGCGGGCGAGCAGCTTCAAGAGTGTCGTCTTGCCTGCGCCGTTCTCACCCACCAGTGCGATTTTCTCACCGGGGATGATGGTGAAGTTGACGTGCCGGAGCACCCACGAAACATGTCCGTCGTAGCGGAAGGAAACGTTACGAAACTCAATGAGCGGCGGCTGTTCAAGCGAGAGTTTTGTCGGGTGTTCCACCTCTACGATCTTGGGTTTGGTGTCAAAGACCGAGAAGATGTCGCGGACGTACAGTGTCTGCTCGTACTGTTGCGCGACGTTCCGGAAAAGGTTCGTCGTCATGCCGGCAAACTGTCCCATCACCGAGATGAGAAACACGATGGAGCCGACCCCGACCGCACCCGTGGTAACGAGTCCGATAATGAGGTAGAACGCGTAGCCGATGCCCGCAGCGCCGAAGAGCGACGAGAGCATGCTGTACCAGAATCGTGCGCGGTCAATGCCGATTTGATCGCGCTTGAACATGTCAACGATCTTCTTCGCGCGTTCAAGCAGATGTTCGCTGTTCTGGAGCATCTTTGCCTGGATGATGCCGTTCTTGCCGTTGAGGTGCGAGCGGATGGCGTCATAGATACGCCGCCGCGGGCTGTTCTCCGACCAGATGCCCCACTGCATGTTGCCGTAGCGAATCTGCACCAAAAGCGTCGGAATGAGACTCACCAACACCACGAGGAAAATCTGCGGGTACTGGATGGCAAGTCCCGCCGACACGAAGATACCGACGAGCAGCGAGATGTTGTTGAACTGTTGTTCGGCGATGTTGAGGACCGGGAAGTTTCCGCGGTCAAACGCCTTGGTCAGCAGGTTCTGGAACTGCGGGTTCTCGTAGTGCGCGATGTCAATGTCGGCGCGTTTGCGCATCATCACGAGGTCCACGCCCTGCTGTGCTTCCACCCACCAGCGCTTGTCCAGATACGTCTCAAATGCGTCGGAGAGTCGCGACAGCGCCCATGTGCCGGCGTACAGTGCCACCAAAAACAGCGGAATCGCAACCCCTGCCGACAACGACTCGATGAGCGCGTCAACGATGGAGCCGGTGATCTTCGCCTGCGCCAGAGGCAACAGGTTCGAAAGGACGCTTGAAATAAGCAGTGTCCACGCAAACCCAGGAGCAAAGCCCCAGGCGAGCCTGCACGCCCTGATGACTGAACTTAAAAGTTGCCGCGCATTGCGCATCACAGAGTTCTCCTTGTTTGGTTTTTCTTCAGTTTTTGATTTCATGTGATCAGTTGTATAAGATCACCTGTTGCAATTATACAACCGTTTTCTCTCTTGTAAAGAAACGAAATTGCAAAAGTATTGACCCACAATGATTTTTGGTGTACTATGTGTACCAGAAAAAAGGAGGAGCACATGATAAACTTTCAGGAACTCACCGAGAAGCTCATGCCGCATCGCCGGCTGCTTCTGCGGGGCGAAGTCGACGGTCAGAAGGAAGACATCATCGCTACGGCGATGCTGTTGCTGGATCTCGAGAGCAGCGAGCCGATTCGGTTCGACATCGACTCCAGCGGCGGTGACGCCAATGCCGCGGTGTATCTCGGCGACGTCATCCGGTCGCTCCGCTCTCCCGTCATCGGGGTGGACGTGGGGTATGCGGCTTCAGCCGCGTTCATGATCCTGCAGGCGTGCGACGAACGTGTCGCGCTGCCGAATGCACGGGTCATGTTCCACCCGGTCTCGTCCAAGGTCGAGATCGACCAGCCCGATCTTCGGTTCCGCATCGCGCACAGTAAGCGGCTCCACGAGCAAGGTCTCAAGGACCTTGCGGAGCGTTCCAAACAGCCCGTCTCGAAGCTTCGCAGGTGGGCGCGCATGGAGCGGATGTTCGGCGCCGCCGAGGCGCTCGAGCTCGGTCTCATCGACCGTATCGAGTACCCCCGACCCAAGGTCTCCCTGTAGTTTCCCGCAACCCGCACAGGAGAAAGGAGGAAGTATGACGGGAGAAAACGAAGCCGGCTTACCGCGGTGCACGTTCGGTTCAGTTCCCAAGGACGCGACATTCTTCTACCGCGGCGAGTGGTGGAAGAAGGAGCGACCGCCCCAGGACGAGACGTTCACCACGAAGTTCATCGCCGTCCAGCGGAGCACCAACTCGGTGCGGATGATGAGCCTCCCCGACACCGAGGAGGTGCAGTACAGCCCCGCCAACTAGGCATCCTCCGCTGCTTCACGCAACACCCCGTCTCTCTCGAGACGGGGCGGTTTTTTGTTTCAAGAGTATTTTTACTATTTCAAAAGAAACGAAAGAACCCCAGACCGGTTAAGGTCTGGGGTTCGGTGTCCGAATGCGTCGGACGCGCGTACGGGGTTACGGAGTGATCGCCGAATCCCGCGGCTACTTCTTCTTGGGCACGGCGGCTTCGAGGCGCTCCATCCACCCCTTGTGGGAGTGGAGCCCTTGCTTCATGAGCTTCTCGATGTGCCCGAGGACGCTCCTCGCCTGCTTCTCGGTCACCGCGCCATCCTCGAGCTGCTCGAGGATCCTTCTCACCTCCGACCAGGTCTTCAGGGTGTTGCCCTTGTAGCGCTGGGAGAGGCTGTTCTTGAGAGCGGGGATACCGAGGGTCTTCTCACGGCGGCGCTTGTTGCGGCCCGTGAGCTCTTCCTTGATCCGCTCCGGATCGATGCCGAACTCGTCCGCCGCCTGGGCGATGGTGCGTCCCTTGTCGGTGATCGAGTTAATCGCGCTCCGCATCTTGCGGGCGGCGATCTCCGCGTAGGCCTGCTTCATGTAGATGCGGCAGACCGACTTGGGCAGCACGGGAGAGATGGTCTCGAGAAGGCGGCGCTGGGAGCCACCCTCCTCGATCAGCTGGCACAGGACCGCGACGATGTCGACGCGAGTCGGCGGGAGCGAACCGCCCATGTTCTCGGAGAACCCTTCCACGATCAGATCGATCCGGTCGGTGGTCTCCGTGAAGATGCACCTCGCCTCCGTGCGGTTGAGGTGCTCGAGCGCCGCCTTGCGGTGGCGACCGTCCACGACTTCGTTGTCGTGCGTGATCTTCAGGGGCTCGACATCCACGCCTGCCTCGTAGAGCTCCATGAGCTGGAGCACGCGATCCTGGTTCAGCTCTCTCCGGACGAAGAAGGTGACCTTGAGGTCACCGAGCGGGACCATCACCGGACGGTTCGACTTTACTGCTGCCGTCGACATACCCATCTCCTTTTTCCGAGTTTGGTTTGTACTTCAGCCAGGAGACAATTCTCCGGCTTTCTGCGGTTCATTATAGCAATAAAAAAACATTTGTCAACCTTACCGATGCATACATCCTGCCCAGCAACACGGACGGCGCATGCCGGAGGAGAGTTTTGAACGAGCTTTTTCAATACGGATGCGCCGTGTCTCTTCTTTTTTGCCCGACGTCACCCAACAAATCCACTCATTGCGCGCCAGGGGCGTGATGTCTTCCCACACCGCGCGGAGTTTCGGATGCGCAAGAAGCATCTTTTTGAAATCAGCGGGCAGTGTGTGCACGGTACCTCCTGAAATCCTCGTGGTCATAAATGTTGAATGTGTTAGTGCAAAATTTGAAAAATTTCATCTACATCCCAACCTCCGCCTGCTCTGTTGCGAAAGAGCGTGACGTTATTAAACGGAACGGTAAATTCAGGTTTTGGAAGTGTTTGCACATATTCCCATACTTCGGTGATGATCTCCGGTGTCTCATACTCATCGGCAAGTGTTGCGTGCGGTACCCAGTTCGGAAAGTCCTCTTTGGGAAGAAGGGTCATAATTTCCCTGCGCAGAGCAAGAATGTTCTGCTGTGCTTTTGCTTCGAGTGTGACAGACGCATACACAACGCGGTCGGTGAAGTGACCGAATCCGGAGAGCGTAATTGTTCCGGGGGCATGCTCCTGCTTTGTCCATGACTGAAGCAGGGTTTTAACAGGCGCGATGTCATCGGCATCAAACGGCCTATAGAGAGTTATGTGCGGGACCACGCGCTCGTGGAGTTTGCGGGTGCCGAAGCGCTCGGATATGTCGCGGGTGAGCGCCTCATGCCACGTGCCTGCCTCTCCCTCAATAAGAAAACCGATAAAATAACGCATGTGTTCATCTTACCCCAAATTCGTATCCAAGAAATTTTTGAGAGCGCTCATATCCCGCGTCTCGTGATCGAAGAGAAATGTGGTAATGCCGACAGACTTGGCGCTTTTGACCGCGTCAGGACTGTGCTCGAAATACACCACATCGTTTGCGGAGAGACCGAAATGTTCCAACATTTTTTGATAGTATGCGGGGTCTGATTTTTCAGGGTTATGTTTGAGTGTAAATACTTCGTACGGCATTGTGTCGAGTTTCCATGCTTTAAATTGCTCATCATCGGCGCCGGTGAGCAGAATTTTTCGGTTCGGATACATTTCCAAAAGAGTATGGAGTGCCGCATCAATATTCCCCTCTTTATCTACGAACACGTATACCGCGTCAACGAGTATGGTTTTCATAATCTCTAAGAGAAGTTTCTTTTTCTAAGCCACCAACGTTTAATTGCAGGAAGAGACAATGTGGAAATATAGAAACCGAGCACGGGAACAAGCGCGCTTAGAAAGATTTTTGAGGCACCCACGAGGTATAAAACCACAACAGCGACAACGTATGTAACCAGTGCGATGACAAACGCGCGCAACCCACTTGTTTCCCAAGCTTTGTCGCCCTCTACGCGTCTATTGCGCTCCTTGATTTCCTGCAACTCCTGTTCAAGATTCAT
>CAYRER010000038.1:0-5654 GCA_964423385.1 uncultured Candidatus Saccharibacteria bacterium
TCGTTCGTCGGCAGTCTCGCGCTCTCCGCGAAGATTGCGGTCCATGCAGAGGTTATGAATCACCACCCCGACCTCGAGCTCTCGTACGGAAAGCTCAAGGTGAAACTGACGACTCACGACGCAAAGGGCATTACGCAGGCCGACATTGATCTCGCGAAGCGCATCGACAAGATGACGGTGGGGGTATAAATATCTCCAGGTAACCCCCGAATACTCACTTGTAATATATCGTACATATGTACGATATATTACAAGTGAAAAAAGTGACGCTCCGACAAAATGAGAAGAGCCCCGAGAGAATCGGGGCTCTTTTCATTTTGTCGGGATACCCGGAATCGGACCGGGACCGCATCCCCTAGGAATTTGTTTAACTGTGTCGGGGTGCCGAGTGAGAAGTGATATAAAATCACTTCGCAAGACTTCGAACAATAGCTGTGAGAAGTGTACCGTTCCTGTAAGGAATAGAATCAGGTCTACATCCTCTGGAGGTTGTAATGATTGTCGGGATACCCAGAATCGAACTGGGACCGCATCCACCCCATGGATGCATACTACCACTATACGATATCCCGTGGCCTACCGATTATACAGAAAAGGAAGCTTTTTGAAACCCTTGTCTACCCAAAGTACTGCCGGAGGAGTGCGTACGTGTGCTCGTGGTCGTCGACCGGGTGGGTGTCGATGACACCGATGACCGCCTCGTCGTTCCCGCCAGGGAAGAGACCGTCGCCGAAGTAGAGACAGTCGTCCTTCTCCCACCCCTTGTGTGTGATAAGTTTCTCCACATTCGTGCCCTTGTGGCGTGTTTTGTGAATGTAGTCAAAGCTCGTCGAGCCGCCGATTTTCACGGTGAGTTCGTCTGAAACGAACGGGATTCGCTCGAGGAGCGAGAAGCGCTTCTTCTTGTCGGGGTCGTACGTCATTTTAACGTCGACGGGCGCTGTGTTGCCGATGGGGCTGAAGGTAATCTGCGCCCCGCGGTTCTCAATCGGGCTCCACTCGTGATTGAGGTCGTGGTCGAGGATGCCGATGAGCGCTTCAACGTGGTCGAGAATCTCCTTCTGGTGGTGCTCATCGAGGGGCGTGTACCAGAGCTCGGCGCCATCCAGGTCGAGTGCGTGGTTGCCGTTCTGTCCCATGCGGATGGCGGGGAGGCCGTCCGTCTGCCACTCAATCTTTTCGGTGAGCTGTCCCGAAATGATGGTGATGTCGTGGGGGAGAGAGGCAAGGAGCTCGTACATGTGCGGGGTTATCGGCTGGCGCGCCGGCGCAACCGTCATGTCGAGGTCGAAGAAGAGGTGTTTCTTGTGCCCGTACATAGCTCTTGGCGGGTATTGTAGCAAAAAATTGTGCACAGAGCCCAATCGGTGAGTGCCTTGCCGTAGCGTATAATTAATGGTGTAGCTATTATCACTAGTCTTTTTGTATGAGCGTTGAACAATTTCTTATCATCGCGCACGTCATCGGCACCATTATCGGCGTCGGCGGGGCGACCATGGTCGAAGCGCACCTCGCAAAGGCGAGCAGGGACGGCGTCGTGAGCGACGACGAGCGGGCAATCCTCGGCGTCGACTACAGCATGATGCGAATCGGCCTCGTCATTCTCCTCGTCTCGGGATTCGGGTTTCTCATCCTCGACAAGTTTGAGGGGAAGACCCAGTACCTCTACAGCCCGCGGCTCTGGTCGAAGCTCCTCCTCGTCGTCATCATCGCGGCAAACACCCTCATGCTCCAGGCACGGATGATCAACCTCTACTGGGGGACGGCGTTCTCGTTCGTTTCGTGGTGGCTCGCGGCAATCATCGGCATGTTCGTGACTCACGGCGTCCGGTTTGACTTCTACGGCGACGGCGGGTTCTGGACGACGTTTGCGACGTTCATGACCATCTACGCGGTTGCGCTCATCCTTGGCGCTGTCGCGCTCGACTTTATCAGGAAGAAGAGAAGTAATCCCACAGCGTAACTATGTCAGCACTCTTTGCATCGCTCCTCACGGCGCACGTCCTCCTTGGACTCCTCGGCGTCATGCTCTCGTTTGCGGTGACGCTCACGCTTCTGAAGAAAGAACCGAAGCGTCAGCCGCTCGTCCACCTCTCGTGCTACGCTGCGCTCTCGTACGTCCTCTCGTGGCTCTCCGGCGGGTGGTACTACTGGAAGTACTACGGCAACAACGTGAAGCCGGCAATCATGAACGGCGACTTCAAGTGGGCGCACCTCGTCTTCATGGAGGCGAAGGAACACGTATTCCTCTTCCTCCCGTTCGCCGCACTCGCGCTCGCGGTCGCGCTCCACTACGCATTCGACGACATGGTGACCAATCCGGCATTGAAGCGCGCACTCTCGCTCGCGTCGGTCGTCATCACGGCGATTGCCATCATCATTACCTTATCAGGCGTCCTCATCACGGGCGGAGCTCGCTAATCTGCGTATGAACAGAAATCAACTGGTCTCAAGTGTACTCATCGGCGCGTACGTCGCCGTCATCTTCGTCGTCATCATCACGATTGCCGGCGAGCTCTACAAGGTCGGCGGCGCGAACGTCATCAAGGACTACCTCAAGGGTCTCCACGGCCACCACTGGGTCGGGAAGGGCATCTGGGCGGTCGGCACGTTCCTCATCGCCTCGGTCATTTCGTACTTCGTTGGCCGAAACAAGGCAGAGAGCACCGTGGCGTACCACGCAAAGGTGCTCGCGTGGGTCCTCGCCCTCGGTACACTCGTCCTCTACGGGTTCTTCACGTACGAGTACCTCATCCACTAGGAAAAGCACGCAGCACAAAACATCCGGGCGGACGCCCGGATGTTTTGTGTCTTCACACCCTTGAGCTCCCGTGGTATATCTGGTGCAGTTTTCTGTATGTGTTCACGGTCAAACCGGCATGGGGCCGGGAGTAGCCACTCCACGGGAGAGATACATGGAACAAAAGGAAAAGCGTTCCGGTGTTCGCGCAACCCAGGTTGCAGAGCTCAACCGCATCCTCAAGGAACGGGTCGTCTGGAGGGACGTCATGACGCCCGAGCTCATCCGGGCAATCAACAGGAAGAAAGATCTTTTTCTCGAGGATATCGTCGGCTTCATCAAAGCCGGAGGGAAGGTTCCCGAGGAGGTTGCCCGGCGGGAAATCCACCTGGTTCTCCCCGGCCATTCCGGCCATCCGTCCCCGCTCGTCGCCGGCGCACTCCTTGCAATCGACTGGGGGCAGATGACCCGGGAAAACCTCCAGGTACTCATCGCCGACCCGAAGGAGACGGGGAGGCACTTCACGTTCTTTCTCTCGGACTGGGGCAGGAAGAACGGGTGAGGGCCGCCCGCCGGCCCTCAAAAATCCCGCGGGTAGGACACCGCGGGATTTTTTAATGCCGGGTTTGGTATGATAGGGGGCATGATTACCGACATATTTATCTTCGTCGCCGCGCTCGTACTCGTCATTCGGAGCTCCATGTTCGCCATCCGCTACGCGGAGGGGCTCGCCGAGAGCTTCCGGCTCTCACCGTACACGGTCGGTTTCGTCATCGCCGCGGTCATCTCCATCCTTCCCGAGACGTTCATTTCGCTCAATGCCGCCTTCGCGGGCGTACCAGCGTTCGGCCTCGGTATGCTCTTTGGGTCAAACGTCGCTGACCTCACCATCGTCATCGCCGTCGTCGCGTTCATTGCGCGGAGGCCCATCCGGGTCGAGGCGACCATCCTCAAGAACCACCTCATCTACCCGGCATTCCTCCTCCTCCCGATCGTGCTCGGCCTCGACGGCCACTTCACCCGTGCCGAGGGCGCTGGGCTCATCCTCGCTGGAGCAATCTTCTACTACATGGCTCTCAGGCAGGGAACATCAGGTGAGAGCACCGCGCGCGGAGCGGGAAGCCGCATGAAGACGTTCATGATGCTCCTTCTCTCTATAGGGTTTCTCCTCCTCGGAGCGCACTTCGTGGTGAGCTCTGCGACTGACATTGCGCTCGCGGTCGGCGTCTCGCCGGTCCTCATCGGCATGCTCGCGGTGGGTCTCGGTACGACCGTGCCGGAGCTCTTCTTTTCGCTCAGAGCGGTACGCGCAAATGACGATTCGCTCGCCCTGGGCGACATCTTGGGAACCGTCCTCGCCGATGCGACCATCGTCATCGGCATTCTCGCCCTCATTTCTCCCTTCTCCTTCCCCAAGGTCATCATCTACGTCGCCGGTGTCTTCATGGTTGCCGGCGCCTTCATGCTCATGACCTTCATGCAGTCGGGGAAGCTCATTACCCGGAAGGAGGCAGTCGCCCTTGCAATATTCTGGCTCACATTTATCCTCATTGAGTTTATCGTGAACGTGTAGCCTATGATTAAAAAAGTTTTGAAATGGGGAGGGATTGCCGTTCTCGTCTTCTTTGTCCTTGCAATTCTTGGCGGAGGAGAGAAGGATCAGGACGGCGTTTCAAAAACGCCGGACAAAGCTGGGGTTGAAGAAATGGAAGATCGTGAGGAGGCAACTCCGGATCCGGAAGCGGGGGCGGTCACCCCGCTCCCCTCGCCGGGCGAGACACGCTCTTTCAGAATGGGGTTTTCACCATGGCCGCCGGACGTGAGTATCGAGGCGGTGAACGAGGTGTACGCGTTCATACATGAACACGCAGATCTCGTCTTCCACCACTTTGAGAACATTCCGTGGGTAGAGGCCTACGAGGGGGAGGAGTTTTCAGAGAATCTCATGGGGAACTGGGAATGGCGGAAGGCAAAGACACCGAAGAGCCACGCTGTGCTCCTCGGCATCGGCGCGCTCAACTTCAACCGCGACGGCCTCGCCCCCTACTGGGGCGAGGTCGAAAACATGACGCTTCCGGACGGATGGGAGGATGCGCGATTCAACGACGAGAAGGTGAAGACGGCGTACCTCAACTTCGTCGTGCGGGCCGTCGAGTACTTCAATCCCGACTACCTGAGCATCGGGAGCGAGGTCAATATGTACGCGGCGCGCAGGCCTGAGCGGTGGAACGAGTATCTCGAGTTCAACCGGTACGTGTACACGGAGCTCAAGAAAAAGTACCCGAACCTCACCATCTTTGCGAGCATCCAGTACGATTTCCTCCGCGGGATTGAGCCGGAAACAAAGGGGAAGAGGAGCGAGCAGGTAGCGCGCGTAAAAGAGCTCCTCACGCACAGCGACATCATTGCGCTCACGACGTACCAGTACGGCGAGGGGAGCAATCCGGTGACAGACGATTTCTTCAGCGCGGTGCCGCTCTTGGGCGCAAAGCCCGTCGCCATTTCAGAGATGGGTGCAATGTCTATTGATACGAAGATCGGTGACGTCACGCTCCGCGCGAGCGGCGCGCTCCAGGAGCGCTTTGTACGGATGATGCTCGAGTATGCGAAGGAGAGCCGGCTCCTCTTCGTGAACAACTACATTCCCATCGACTACGACGAGCTCGCGGAACGTCTCTCGGCAGAGTTTAGAAAAAATGAAGCCGCGAAAGCGTGGATGCACTCGGGGCTCGTGGACACGGAGCGCAATGAAAAGCCGGCCCTCGCGACGTGGGATGTGTACCTCGCGCTCCCGTACGCGCGGTAGAAAAAGAAAAAGATAAAAAAGGACCTGACAATCCACTTCCCAACATATACTGTAAGCTACGGCCGTACGTTACGATATAAGTCTGAACAGATCAAGAAAAAGAAAAGG
>CAYRER010000039.1:0-5392 GCA_964423385.1 uncultured Candidatus Saccharibacteria bacterium
TCCCGGAAACGTTCGTGAACAACGACTACGGTACCGTGGGCGTCGTGAATGAGGGAACCGAGGACCCGACGCTCAAGGTCGTCGAGGTGACCCCATACCGCACTGAATCAGGGTACTCGGACGCCCGGCGTCCGGATTCTGTCGAGTTTGGCGTCTCCCTCGAAGAGGACCTGAAACGGCGCGATTTCACGGTAAACGCGCTCGCGTACCGCCTCAATGGCGAGAAGATTGTCGACCTCTTCGGCGGGGAAGCGGATATGCGTGAGAAGCGCATCCGAGCTGTCGGGAAAGCGAGCGAGCGCTTCGCCGAAGACGCGCTTCGCATGATGCGCGCGGTACGCCTTGCCGTCGAGCTCGGCTTCGTCATCGAGAGCGAGACGATGGCCGCGATTGCTGAAAATAGCAAGAATTTGAGCCGTATTTCAAAGGAGCGCATCCGAGACGAGTTTGTCCGCATCCTCAATTCAAAACAACCGATGCAGGGCATCGTTTTTCTCGAAAAACTCGGTCTTCTGCCGTTTATTGCGCCTGACCTCCTCCGCGGCATCGGCATTGAGCAGAATCAGGCCCATAAGTACGACGTGTACGAGCACCTCCTCCGCACCATGCAGCATGCGGCGGACAAAGACTGGTCGTTTGACGTCCGGCTCGCGGGACTCTTCCACGATATTTCAAAACCGGAGACCCGCCGGTGGTCAGACGAGAAGAAAGACTGGACCTTCCACGGGCACGAGGTGGTAGGGGCAAAGGTGACCAAAAAGGCGCTCCAGGACCTCAAGTTTCCGAAGGACACCATTGAAAAAATCGTCACGCTCGTCCGCTGGCACATGTTCTTCAGCGACCCCGACCAGGTGACGCTCTCCGCCGTCCGCCGAACGATTGCGAACGTCGGTGTCGAGAACATCTGGGAACTTATGCAGCTCCGCCGGTGCGACCGCATCGGTACGGGGAGGCCAAAAGAGCAGCCGTTTCGCCTTAGGAAGTACACCGCGATGGTGGAAGAGGCGCTCCGCGACCCCATTTCGGTCAAAATGCTCAAGATTGACGGGAGCCGGATTATGGAAATAAGCGGGGAGAAGCCGGGGCCAAAGCTCGGCCACACGCTCCACGCGCTCCTCGAGGAGGTTCTGGACGAGCCGACGAAGAATACCGCGGAGTACCTCGAGGGAAGGGCGCAGATTCTCATGAAAATGTCGGTTTCAGAGCTCGAAGAGCTCGGAAAGCAGGGGAGGGAGAAGCGGGAGAAAGAAGAGGCAGCCGCTGTTGCCGAACTCCACCGGAAGCACCACTGCTGAAATCTGGCTGAAGAACAACAATTATGGGTCCGATGCAGTTTAGAAGAGTGGACCCTTTCATTTTCAAGGAGGAGACATTGTGACTACCGCCGAAGAGTGCGTCGTCAGGGGCATTCGTTTCTCGATTCGTGAATCTGAACGTGAAGTGGGGAGAGCATACCTCTACCTTCTCCGAAACGACCTCCACCCGGAGCCGTTCGGGCTCCTCGAGGACGTGTTCGTCGCCCCCGAGTACCGGGGCGGCGGGCAGGGAAACAACCTCGTACGGGCAGTCATCGAAAGAGCTCGGGACGAGGGTTGTTACAAGCTCGTCGCGACAAGCCGGAATGACGGCACCCGGGACGCAGTGCACACCTGGTACAAGCGGCTCGGTTTTGAGGAGTACGGAACCGAGTTCCGGATGAACTTCTAGCAGAGAGGCCCTGAATCTCAATTTCAGGGCCTGTTGTCTTCATGAAAATCTACAAGATTTGGAGTTAGAACAATAAAAAAACCCGTTGGGATCGAGTGCCGAGGTATTCGGTGCCCAATCCCAACGGGCTTTTAGGAGTGTGCGTGAGTCATTGATGGAACATTGTGTTCCGGTGGACCGAGCCGAGCGGCTCCTTAGTCCTTGGTATGACTCATTAGGTTTTGGTGATTCTCGCGGTGAACCAGAGCGGTTCTTGCGTTCCTCACCTGTGATGTACTAAGAGTTTTTTTGGAGGTATTAACTCAATTTTATAAGGTCCTCTTTAAGGGGTCCCTCCGGAGCTCTGAACTGAAGTGTTTCAGTGCAGGGTTCCGGAGACACCTGCTCGCCCTTTCTGGGCCTGACACTATGGTATGTCCTTTAGAAATACCTGTAAAGGACATCTGTGTGGATATCTGTGGATATTCAAAACAAACATGTCCTTTATAAAGGACATGTTTGTTTCTACGGCTCTAATTCAATACAAAACTAGTACTCCACATTCAGCTCAACCGAGACGGGGCAGTGGTCGCTCCCAAAAACATCGGGATGTATGTTTGCCTTTTTGACAGCCGGGACCAGCTCGTTTGAAACCATCACGTAGTCGATTCTCCAGCCGACATTCCGCTCGCGCGCGGCACCCCAGTGCGACCACCACGTGTAGTAGCCGCTACCCTTCGTGAAGAGGCGGAAGCTGTCGGTGAAACCTGCCGTAAGCATCGCGTCGATGCCGTTTCGCTCCTCCTTCGTGAAACCCTTCTTCCCCTCGTTCTCCTTTGGACGAGCAAGATCATCCTCCGTGTGGGCGACATTGAGGTCTCCGCAGAAAATAACCGGCTTATCCTTCTTGAGGCGGAGCATGTACTCGAGGTACGCCGGGTCCCAGGCGGTACGCATCGGAATACGGGAAAGGTCGTCCTTTGCGTTCGGCGTGTAGACGGAGGAGACAAAAAAGTGCTCAAATTCGAGGGTGGTGACCCGTCCCTCCTTGGCTGTATCACCATACTCGTCAGCGAGCTTGTACTTCCTCACGATGTCCTCAGGGAGCCCGAGCAGTACGTTTCTCGGTGCCACTTTCGTGAAAATGGCCGTTCCGGAGTACCCTTTCTTCTCCGCGGAACACCAGTGTTCGTCATAGTCAGGGAGGTCAACCTCCACCTGCTCATGGTTTGCCTTCGTCTCCTGGAGGCAGAGGACATCGGGGGAGTGCTGTTCTATGAAACGCTGAAAATCGCCCTTTTTGAGGACTGACCGGATGCCGTTGACGTTCCACGAGAAGATTTTCATTCCCCTAGTGTACCAAACGTGATGGAAATAGCAGGAGCCCCCAGATACTGGGGGCTTCAGTACCCCACGATTCATCCGAGGGATGGTCACCGCTCCGGAGCAAAAAGAAACCGCCCGGAGAGGGCGGCTTGGAAGGATGCGAGGGGAACATCATGCGACCTTTCGCATGGAGCTCCCGAGCACCACGCGGTGTTCGGCCGCCGAATTCTCGATGTCGTGGATGAGCTCCTCGACAGTCGGGATTCTGGGCCTGCCGTTCGGCGAATAGACGAGCGCGAACTCGGCCGCCGGCAGATACTGTGCGGCATCGAGGATGTCCTTGAACATTCTCTCCTCGCTCCTGTAGCTCGGCACGTTCAGGGTAATGACCTCGACGGGCGGAAGGCCGGCCTGGTGGTCGAACACCCGCTTGAGGTGCTCCGTCGTTTCGCTCGTGAGGTGCGGAGTGAGATCTCCGCCACACCAGGAATCGGGGAGCTTCTCGAGTTCGACGAGACCGGGGAAGAACCGGGGGCGGTGCACGGTGTGTACTCCCCGGACGTCCTCGCCCGGAACTTCTGCCGGAACCTCGCCGAGAACGGCGAGGAGGATGCCGGAGACGAGACCCGACCGGCGAATCTTCCGGACGGACTCCTCAACGTCCCAACAGAGGCGGTACCGACAGAACTTCCCATCTACCAGCTGTGCGCCGATGACGATGACAATCGGCTTCTTCACTTGGTGTCCTTTCTGCGACGTCTGCCGCGGTTGGCTGTGATGAAAAGAGCGATTCCTTCAATCCGCCATAGTACGGAACAGAGACTGATTGTCAACGCGCCGCCGTTGCGACGCGAGACTCCGTGGTAAGATTACTGCATTAGAAGGACTAACGTTTCGCCATGGGAGAACACGTGATGCATAAGAAGGAGAAGAAGAAGCCGAAGAAGAACAAGAAGAAGTAGCGAACCGCGAGCCCACGGCTCGCGGTTTTCGTTTTCGTCTTTCATTCTCCATGAAAATGCGCTAGTCTAGTGGCTCATTCATACTATATGAGCAGAGAAGCCGGGCTCGTCACCTTTTCCGACGTCTCATTTGAATACACACACAACAAGCCGATTCTCATCGGTGCGAACTTCGTCATACGCCGCGGTGCAAAAATGACCCTGATGGGGCAGAACGGTGCAGGAAAGAGCACCATCTTCGGCCTCATCACGGGAAAGTACCGCCCCCATGAGGGCGAGGTGAACGTCATGCCGCGCACCACCATCGCGCTCTCGCGCCAGGTCATCCCCCGGGACGAGCTCACCCTCACGGTGCGGGAGTTCTTCGAGAAATGTTTCGACGAGAAGGTGTACGATATTGACCCGAAGATTGACGAGGTGCTCGAAGTGGTCAACCTTTCAGCGCCGAAAGACCGTCTCGTGCAATCGTTCTCGGGCGGACAGCAGGCGCGACTCCTCCTCGCCTCGGCCTTGATCCAGAATCCCGACCTTCTCCTCCTCGATGAGCCGACGAACAACCTCGACGTCGCCGGCATCGCGCACCTCACCGAGTTTCTCAAGAACTACAAGAAGACGGTTGTCGTCATCTCGCACGATGCAGATTTCCTCAACGCCTTCACCCACGGTGTCCTCTACCTCGACGTGCGCACGCACCTCATCGAGCAGTACGACGGCAACTACCACGATGTGGTGGAAGATATCGCCGCGCGCATCGAGAAAGAAAACCGCAAGAACGCGCAGTACGCAAAGGAGATTCAGGCGAACAAAGAAAAGGCGAACTTCTTCGCGATGAAGGGCGGGAAGATGCGCCTCGTTGCGAAGAAGCTCCGCGAGGAAGCGGAGGAGTACGAGGAGAATAAGGTTGATGTGCGGAAAGAAGACAAGACTATCCGACCATTCACGATAGAGATTCCGAAAGAACTTCCTCCGAAGGTACTCACCATTTCTTCGTACACGATTTTCAAGAACCACAAGCCGGTCGAGAAAAAGTGCGATATCACGCTCGGGAAGCGCACGCACCTCCAGTTGGTGGGCCCGAACGGCATCGGCAAATCAACCCTCCTCGAGTCGCTCGCATCAGGCCACGCCAAAGGTGAAAATATTGCACCCGGCGTAAAAATCGGCTACTACCGCCAGGACTTCTCGACACTCGACTTCGAGAAGACTGTCTTCGACACACTCATGGGGGCTATGGAGCGGAAGATTGAAGAAGACATGCGCTCAACAGCCGCAGGATTCCTCCTCTTTTCAGACGTGATGCAGACAAAGGTCGGGAGTCTCTCAGAGGGGCAGAAGGGGCTCGTCGCATTCGCCCAGCTCACCCTCATGAAGCCGGGACTCCTCATCCTCGACGAGCCGACGAACCACATCAACTTCCG
>CAYRER010000040.1:0-4774 GCA_964423385.1 uncultured Candidatus Saccharibacteria bacterium
GTCTTTCTTCGCGGTCGCGAGGTACACGACGCCGTGCGCGAGGTTGATGGCGCACTCGGGGTAGCCGATGGTCTCGACTGCGCGGAAGACTTCGTTCGCGACGACGAGCGCAGTCGGCTGCGCCATGCCGACGTCTTCACTCGCAAAGACAACCATCCGCCGGGCGATGAACTTCGGGTCCTCGCCGCTCTCGACCATCCGCGCAAGGTAGTAGAGCGCGGCGTCGGGGTCACCGGCACGCATCGATTTGATGAACGCACTTATGGTGTTGTAGTGCTCCTCGCCCGCCTTGTCGTAGCGGAGCATGTTGTTCTGGAGCGCTTCAGTCATCGTCGCGACGTTCACCTTTCCGTACAGGGACTCTGTCGCCTCGAGGAGCGTGAGCGCCTGCCGCGCGTCGCCATTCGCCATCCGTACGAGCCACTCGCGGGACTCTTTGTCCATCTTCACCTTCGTGCGCTTCACGATGGTATCCATTTCGCTCTCGGTAAGTTCATTCAAGATAAATACCCTGCACCGCGAGAGGAGCGCAGAGATAACCTCGAACGATGGATTCTCCGTCGTCGCGCCGATCAAGGCGAGCTCTCCGCTCTCGACCGAGGGCAGGAGGTAATCCTGCTGAGCTTTATTGAAGCGGTGGATTTCATCGAGAAAAAGCACTTTCGGTTCCTCAGTCTTCCCGGCGACAATTTTCCGTACGTCGTCCTTCCCCGCCGAAACCGCAGAGAGCTCAAAGAAATGCGCACCGAGCGCTCGCGCGTAGATGCGCGCGATGGTTGTCTTTCCGACGCCGGGCGGCCCCCAGAGAATGAATGAGAAGAGGTGTTTCTTCTCAATCGCCTCGCGGAGCGGCTTCCCCTTTCCGACGAGATGCTCCTGCCCGACAAAATCGTCGAGCGTCACTGGCCTCATGCGTGCTGCTAAGGGTTCCATACATCCATGGTACCCCAAATGAAACCGCCCCGGAAGCCAGGGGCTTCCGGGGCGGTTTATGACCTAGTTTACGCTCCCACCCTTGCCGGGCGCTTCGCGCCGGCGCGACTTCCCCTCTTCTTCACATCGAAGCAGACCTCGCCCTTCTTCATTGAGACGGACACGGTGCCGCCCCTAAGCATGCCCTCGCCCACAATCATTGAGGCGACCGGCGTGAGAATCTTCGACTGGATGACACGCTTCAGCGGTCGCGCGCCGAACTTCGGGTCGTACCCCTCCCTCGCGATGTAGTCGAGAACCTCCGGCGTCACGGTGAGCTCAATTTCCTTCTGCGCGAGGCGGTCGACGACGAGCTTTACCTGAATGTCCACGATGTCGCGGATAGTCTCCTTCGAGAGGATATCGAAGATGATGATTTCATCAAGGCGGTTGAGGAACTCGGGGCGGAAGAAATTCTTGAGACTCTCGAGAACCTTGTCCTTCGCCTGCGCGTACTGCGTCGCCTCGTCAGAGTGCTTCGTGAAGCCGAACTTCGACATGCGGTCGATGTGCTCTGCACCGATGTTCGACGTCATGATGATGACCGTGTTCTTGAAGTTCACCTTCCGCCCCTTCGCGTCGGTGAGGTGACCGGAGTCGAGGACCTGGAGGAGGATGTTGAACACCTCGGGGTGTGCCTTCTCAATCTCATCGAGAAGGATGACTGAGTACGGGCGGTGGCGGACAATCTCGGTGATGGTGCCGCCCTCTTCGTGACCGACGTACCCCGGCGGCGAGCCGATAATCTTCGAGACCGAGTGCTTTTCCATATACTCCGACATATCGACGCGCACGAGCGCTCCCTCATCATTGAACATAAACTCGGCGAGCGCGCGGGAGAGCTCGGTCTTGCCGACGCCGGTCGGACCGAGGAAGAGGAACGAGCCGATGGGCCGGTTCGGGTCGGCGATGCCCGCGCGCGAGCGCTTGATGGCGTCGGCGACGCGCTTCACCGCTTCGGTCTGCCCGACGACGCGCTTGTGGAGGACCTCCTCCATGCGCGAGAGCTTCTTCGCTTCTTCCTCGAGCATGCGCGAGACCGGGATGCCGGTCCACCGCGAGACGACTCCGGCAATGTCCTCTTCGGTCACCTCCTCCTTGAGGAGCCGGCGGTTCCGCTGGAGCTTCTTCAATTTCTCCGACTTCGCGATGAGGTCGTGCTCGAGCTTCGGAATCTGCCCGTAGCGAATCTCCGCCGCACGGGTGAGATCTGCAGACGCTTCCGCTGACTCCGCTTCGAGGCGGAGCTCCTCAAGCTTCTTCTTCATCTCGCGGATTTCGGTGACCGCGTCCTTCTCGTTGTTCCACTTCGTCTCGAGGACGGACGTCTTCTGCTTCAGCTCGCCGATTTCGTGGGTAATCTCCTTGAGGCGCGTTTTAATCTTCGACTTATTTTCTGAAATTTCCTCTTCCTTCTTGAGGGCTTCGCGCTCAATCTCGAGCCGACGCACGGCGCGGTCGGCGACGACGAGTTCCTCGGGCTTGTTCTCGAGAGAGATACGGAGCGCGGACGCTGCCTCGTCGACGAGGTCAACCGCCTTGTCGGGGAGGAACCGGTCGGTGATGTAGCGTGAGGAGAGGTTCACCGCCGCGACGATGGCGTCGTCGGTGATGCGCACGCCGTGGTAGATTTCGTACTTCTCGGCGACGCCGCGCATGATGGCGATGGCGTCTTCAATCGACGGCTCATTGACGTATACCGGCTGGAACCGGCGCGTGAGCGCCGGATCGCGCTCGATGTGCTTCTGGTACTCCTTGAGGGTCGTCGCACCGATGACGCGCATCTCGCCGCGGGCGAGGGCGGGTTTCAGCATATTCGACGCGTCCATCGAGCCCTCTGCCTGACCGGCGCCGACGATGGTGTGGAGCTCGTCGATGAAGAGGATGACCTGGCCTTGTGCCTCGTTGATTTCCTTCATGACCGCCTTGAGACGCTCCTCAAACTCGCCGCGGAACTTTGTGCCGGCAACGAGGAGGCCGAGGTCGAGAGAGAGCACCTCCTTACCCTTCACCGACTCGGGAACGTTCCCCTGGACGATGGCGAGCGCAAGACCCTCCGCGATGGCGGTCTTGCCGACGCCTGCCTCGCCGATGAGGACGGGGTTGTTCTTCGTCCGGCGCGAGAGAATCTGGATGACACGCTGAATCTCCGCATCACGGCCGATGACGGGATCGAGCTTGTTCTCCTGCGCGAGCTTGTTGAGGTTCCGCGCGTACTTGCCGAGAGCCCGGAACTTCTTCGGGGACTGTGCGTCCTCGATGTTGTGCTCACGCACTTCCTTGAGTGCCTTCTGCACCTTGTCCTTGCTGATGTGGGCGCGCTCGAGGACCTCAATTGCGGGACCGGGATGTTCGAGGAGCGCGAGGAAGAGGTGCTCGACGCCGACGTATGAGTCGCCGAGATTCTGCGCGATGCGACCCGAGTGCTCGAGCGCCTGCGCAAGGTCGGGCGTGAGGTAGAGCTGGTACGACTGCGAGAGTGTCTGCGACGTGCCGGGCATCTCGAGTGCCTCGAGGAGGAGGTCGGTGAGCGCGATGATGTCGATATCGAGCCGATCGAGGAGCGAAATAACGGTGTTCTCGTCCTGCATGACGAGGGCGGCGAGGAGGTGCGTCGGGCTCACGTGGTTCTGCCCGCGCTCAATGGCGAGCTCGTGCGCCTTCCGGATGGCCTCTTTTGCCCTCGACGTGAAATTGTGAAAATTTGGCATACCTAGTGTTCATTATACGCGAGGACGACTCAATCCAAAGAACTTCCGTAGTGAGTACACCCCCTGTCGTACCCATATCGTACAATATTTTTATTGGAAGTCAAACATCCGCACCACCCATGAGTGCACGGTGCTCTGCAAGCTTCCCGACTGTCCGGCCGAGGTCACCCGACTTCGTCTCTTCGCCGAGCGTGAAGCGCAGGGTCGAGCGCGCGCGGGCGTCGTCGCCCGTCATGTTTCGAACTACTGCGGAGCCGTCCTTCCCCCCTGTGCCGCACGCGCTCCGCGTCGCGCAGGCGACGCCGTGTTCGTCGAGCCAGACGACCGCATACTCGCTGTCGAGACCGGGGATTGAAATGTTCACATTGTTCGCGACGCGCGATTCCCGGGAGCCGTTCACCACCGCGCGCGGAATCTTCGTGAGGAGGAGATCAAAGAGCTCGTCCCGGAGCGCGGCAACAGCCGCGCTCCGGGCTTCGTGGTTCTCCGCCGCCCGCGCAATCGCCTTCACGCACCCGACGATGAGCGCCGTGTTCTCCGTACCGGAACGGAGTCCACCCTCCTGTCCGCCGCCGAAGAGGACCGGCGCGAGTGGGGTGCCGTGGGTGCGCGCGAGGACACCGGCACCCTTCGGCCCGTAGCACTTTCCCGCATCGAGCGTGAGGAGGTCTACGCCGAGGCGGTCGAGTTCGCACGGGAGCCACAGGGGTGCCTGACTCGCGTCGAGGTGGACGAGAACGTCCGTCCCGCGCTCTCCGTTCCACTTCCGTATGAGACGCGTGAGCGCCTTCACGTCCTGGACGGTTCCAACCTCTGAATTCACGTACGCGCACGTGACGAGTACGGCCTTCGGCGTGAGCTTCGACGCGAGGTCGCGGAGGTCAATGACACCGTCCCCGTCCACCGCGACGTAGGCGACCGCGACCCCGCGCCGCTCTGCTTCACGGAGCGTCTCGAGGACCGAGGGGTGCTCAATCTCCGTTGAGAGAATTTCCATCTCTCCGTACGGAACGCCCGCCCTATGCCGCGCCTCAACGACGCCGAGAATGGCGAGGTTGTTCGACTCGGTTCCCCCGCTCGTAAAGGTGATG
>CAYRER010000041.1:0-4480 GCA_964423385.1 uncultured Candidatus Saccharibacteria bacterium
TCACGGGCGAAGTCGCACGTCTTCGCCTCTGCTGGTAATGCTAGTGCTGCTAAAAAGAAAAATGAGAGCGCAAGAACGAAAACGTTCGCGCGTACTGCGGTAATCATATGCCGGTATTATACGGTACGCCGGGCAACCCCGCACCCTGTGGACAGGACGCAGGCCCCCACAAACCGTACAGGGGCCGGACCTCTGTATGTTTTTGGACAGGGTGCGGGACACATGAAAAGGCGCAGTCCGCTTCTGCGAACTGCGCCCTCTGAGTGCTCGTCGACTACTTGATGTCGACGGCGGCCTGCTTGATGATGGTGATGGGTGAGATGCTCCACCGGCAGAGATTGTTTCCAAACCGCAAGCGGAACACGGCGCGCATCCACATGACGACCTTCTTCTCGGTCCTCTTCTCCCCGTCTTCGAGAAGATACTTGAAGCCGAGGTAGTGTTCGCTTTCTGACGCCGGCCGGACGTACAGGGAGACGAACCTGTCGCCCTTTTCACCCGTCGCGAACTCGTTCGCGACAACGGCGAGCTCCTGCTTCGAGATCGCCTTCCGAAACCGCCACTCGCCACCCAAGATTTGAGGCATACCTTCCTCCATAAAAGGACGTTACGCACACCCGCCAGTGAGTATGCAGAAATGACTATGCCCCGTAATATCCATTCTGTCAATGTACCACCCCCCTTCTCTTTACACAGGTCTTTCCTGTGCAGCTCTTTACACAGGTCTTTCCTGTGGGGTTAAGGTCCGGCCTTGACCAGTACACCTCTAGTGCGTAGTATGTCGCGAGTGTTGTTCCCCCGGTCGGCAGTCACTTTCAACCAAGGAGGGCTGAGAAGATGGTGTACGCGCCACGAATCAAGAAGAACCCCGGCTCTGGCCAGCCAAAGGCACCTGCCCGCAAGCAACCGAACTCGCCCATCCGGACCGTGCACATGGGAGAACATCCCAAGAAGCCGGTAGGGGTCTCGCGAGGAGGCGCAAGTCTCTACACCCGCTTTGATTCCAAGACCCGAACGTGGGTGAAGAGGACTTTCGCGGAACTCAACGGGACGCTTCCGCCGAAGAACCCGAAGGGCGTGAAGCGCGGGCACGACGGCATGGTGGCCATCGAGGTCGGCCAGCGCTGGATGGAACGTGAGACGAGTCTCGTCGTTATCGTGAGGGCATACTACCCTTCCGTCGGCCGGATTATCTACGCGCCGAACCGCGAGCCGGGCATTCTTCAGCCCGTGGTGCTTGAGGACGACCTTCGCGGGAACTTCACGCCGTACGACCTCATCCCCGACTGAAGCGGCGAATGGGAGCGCGCCATGCGAGTTCTGTACCAGGAGTGGACCGCGGAAAGCGGGGCGTCGTTCGCTTCGGTCATCCTGGATGCGGAGCAGTACCAGGAGGCAATCGTCCGGGCACAGCTTGGCATAGACCCGGCGACCCCCGACTTCCCTGCGCCGTGCGCGGCCGAGATACCCGACGGACACCTGTTCGCGAAGCTCGTGCGGGACCGGACCGTGTTCATCTTCGATGAGGAGCTGGACATCATCACATTTCCCCGTTCCTTCAGCGTAAGCTGAACCCCCGAGGACCATCCTTGGGGAACCTAGATCGGCCGACCCCTCCCGGGGCCGGCCGCTTTTCTTTTTATTTATACGGACAGAACAACGTCCTGAAATCCACTTATACTATATCCGATATATGTAGGATATAGTATAAGTAGCTATTTCGTACTCCGGGCCGGCCGGTTTTCTTTTCATAAGACCTACCAAACAGATGTGCTTACACAGGTCTTTCCTGTGGGGTTACATAGGTCTTTCCTGTGTAGTTACGACCGACCCTCACGGGTCGGTCGATTCTTTTTTATAAAAACAAACACCCGGTGGCGCGGCCACCGGGCTTGAACTACGAGGGTATTGCGAACTGCTTCTACCACCCCCGAGGGATGAGCTCGAGAGAACGTTCCGAAGCACATCTGATCGGTGAGTAGAGCTTGAAAGTGTTCTTCTCGATGTAGTAGACCTCGCCATCGTAGACCCACTCCGATTTCTTCGCACCTTCGGGCTGAAGCCACCTCCTCCCCTCGATGAGCAGATAGCGTTTGGGGTGTTCCCCTTCTTTCTTCAGTACCACGAGCTGGCCGACCCTGAACTGAGGCTTCGGTCGAAGCATGCTGAGCAACTTGGACAACATCGCCGTTCTCCTCTCGTTCACGTGACGAGCGTGATGGGGGCGATGCCGAATGCCCCATCACTGCAGATGTCCGACTCCATCAGAATTTCCTCGAGCACCTGGAAGAGGGCTTCGGCCGAGGTCTTGTCTGGAAGCGAGTAGGTCAGGAAGACCCCCGCGTCGCCCCTGAAGTCAGAGTCGACTTCGTGCGGCGACATGACGAACGCAGGGTTGATGGTGACGGCGCCGAGCTCGTGAGCACGCTTGTTCACTTCTCGGACGAAATCGGCAACCTGCTCGATTCCCACGCTCCTGGGAAAATCGAAGTGTCCGCTTACCGCATTTGGATGCCACGCAGAGCCTGACATTGGCTGTTCTCCTCAGTAAAAGACGAAACAAAAATGCACCCGTCCTCGCAGGCGCTCCGGGAGCATCATTCCACAGAATCAGCTCCCCGTCAAAGCTGTAAAATTACATATGTCGGTCAAGGCCGGGCCTTGACCGACTCTCAGTTTCTCGAGGACCGTCCTTCGCCGGACAATTTCAATTTATATTATAACGTACGGCCGTTGCTTATAATATAAATTAGAATTTGCGGAGGATGATTCCTCGCAGAGGTTAGGGGCCGCGCGACGCACAAAGAGAAAGGCGAAGAGAAAGGCCGGAATTCACCCCGGCCTTTTCTTATGGAAGTTCCCTTTCTGAACATCTAGACTGTGGAATTACTCTAGCCCCTTACTGCGTAGACATGAATTGTAGTAATTATCGTAATTTGCAGTGTAGTAGTAGCCCTCTTTACAATCGTAGGTACAAGTCTCTTCATATTGCTTTGTTGCTAACTGCTCAGCCGTTTCTGCACATGTCATTCTGCCCAATCTTTCCATTGCGTCTCGTTCTCGTTGTGCTTGTTCCGCATCAGTTGCTGCTTGGATTTCCATACGTTGTTGTTTCTCAATAGAATTTTGCTTGTTCACTTGACTTGCGTAATAAAAACTACCCAGTATGACACTGCCAATTAAAATGGTCGCTGGGAGAGATAGTTTGTTGAGTTTTTCTATCATTTCATTTTTCTTATCCTTTAACGGCCCTAAATAGCTCAGTCCTGTTTAGGCTAGTCCGAAATAACAGCCTTAATAAATAATTTTCCGAAGTCAGTAATTTGAATCGTTCTTTTATCAAACTGTATCTTCTTCTCTCCAACTTCATACTTCTCTCGTAATTTCTTTATCAGTTCTGAGTTTTCCAATGCAGTGTAGATACTTTCGTCAGTATAGGAGGAACCTAATTCATCAACCGGACACGATATGAGATTTAATCTTTCGAGATTACTTAAGTATGTTGGTGTTAAATCCGGATAAAGGAGTCCTGCTTCTGTTCCCAAGAGGGTGAAGTTTTTATAAATATATATACTTCCTTTGTCTTGGCCATTAGGCTCTATAAATCTTATTTTGATATCCAATTTAGGAAGAGCCTTTGCGCGAGAAATTGCTTTCAATAATTTTGCCTCGTCTGGTGAGAGTTCTGAAATGACACTAACAAATGACGGGTGTGCTTTCTGAACAGAATCTTTATCCATAGCACTTGCAAGAAGATTGACATACATTTCCGAAAGATCCTCATTGTCATGAACGTATTTATATTTCTCGATAAGAGGCCCTACTACCTGTAGAGGTGGGGTAATAATATTTTCAGGAGCAGTCTTCGTCAGCTTTCGTTCTAGACGGGCTTTCAATTTGGTACCTATAATCTCATAGCCATACACCATCGCGGACAGTGGTGCGAGGGCAACATTTATGACACCTCCCATTGTTTTGAGAGCTTTACCTACTTCTTGAGCAACTGGTTGGACGGCATCATCGTAGATTGGAACCGCTTTAACAATTTCAGCTGTAGCCTTTGCTATGCCCTCAATTTCATCCTTATTTAGTCCCATAGGTAAATTATACGCTCATTATTTCTTCATACCAGCCCACACACAAACCCGCTTACAGAGCAGGTTTTTGAATTAATATAATTTGAGACGGCGGGTGAGAAATGGGACGGGACCCATTTCGCAAGAGGTTGTCGACATAACAAGACCCGCCTTGTGGCGGGTCTTGTTTGTCATACAACCTGAACAGCGCCTGTAAGGCGTGAAAGCTAGTACGACTTTAGTCGTCTAGCTTTCTCGTGCTGGCGAATCTTTTCGAGCGCCTTCGCCTCAATCTGTCGAATACGCTCGCGCGTGACGCCGAACTCCTTCCCCACCTCTTCGAGCGTGTGGTACGTGCCGTCGAGGAGTCCGTGGCGCATCTCGAGAATCTTCCGCTCCTTCTC
>CAYRER010000042.1:0-4133 GCA_964423385.1 uncultured Candidatus Saccharibacteria bacterium
GGAAGGTTTTTACCGTTAATAATATAGCTACGTTAAAACGTTTATTTCTATGAAACTCGCATTTCGTTTACTCCCGCTCGCGTTCTTCGCTCCACTGTTTGCTCTCGCACAGGGTCTCGGCAGCAACCTCGGCAACTACATCACGAGCATCATGCAGTTTATCAATACCGTCCTCGTACCGCTCGTCTTTGCACTCGCCTTCCTCGCTTTCCTCTGGGGAATGTTCAAGACCTTCATCCTCGGCGGCGACAACGAGGAGGAGCAGGCGAAGGGCAAGCAGCTCATGATGTACTCCATTGCCGGCTTCGTCGTTATGGTGTCGCTCTGGGGCATCGTCAACTTCTTCGCAAACGCTCTCAACCTAGGTACCAACCAGGAGGTTAACGTTATCCCGAACGCCCCCACCGGCCAGCGGTAGTCTTTCTTCGGAAACTTTTTCTCCAAGATGTTCCCACTCATCGCTCATGCGGCTGATCCTGCGTACGTAACTGAAGCAAAATCGCTCGTCGCGAAGCTTGAGGCGGCCATACTCTTTCCGCTCATGACGCTCCTCTCGGCGGCCGCGTTCCTCATCTTTCTCTGGGGAGCATACCAGTTTGTTCTCGGCGCCGAGGATGGGAGCGCACGTGAGGAGGGGCGCCGTCACATGCTCTACGGCATCATCGGTCTCCTCATCATCATCTCCGCGTACGGCATCCTCAAGATTGCCGCGGGAACATTTGGAGTATCGGTTCCGTCGTAGAGCGCCCCGCTCACGGAAGCACAGAGACCGGCGGACCCACTGGGTCCGCAGGTTTGTTTTCCCCCAGCGCCTCCCGAAACGGGCGGGGGAGCGAGGTACACTATAGTCATATGAACAAAACGGTGGCCATTGTTGGCGGCAGTGTCGGCGTCCTCCTCATCGCCGGGGTTATTATCTACCTCATGCAGGGTGACATGCCGAGGGAGGACGAATACAGTACGTTCGGCTTCACTAACGAAGCAGTAAATCGCCCTACGGGAACGTCTGACGAATTCACGTATGGCGAAGACGACGTCGCTGGGTACGATTCCGACATCTCAGAAATCTCATACCAGGATGACGGCGGCGGGGCAGATGGCGACGGCACGCTCTACGAGCGGAGCATCGCCGGCCAGTTTCCAGCTGTCGAACGGTCGGAAGAAGATTCGTCTAACGTCGCCCTGAAGAGCACTCCTCGTTCTGCAGGTACTTCCTCGGACGCAAAGACACGGACAACGACTACGGGCATACCCACGGAAGCCCCGCAGGCATTTACGCTCTCCATTGTGTCTCCGAAGGCGGGGGACGTCATCGTGAACGATGACGGGTGTCCCGAGGATGCAGAGCTCGGAGACGAGGAGGAGGCGACACCCTGCATCCCGGAACCGATTGGGCGTGTGTTCTGGGACTACGGGGATCCCACAGCGAAGATGACCCTCGAGCTCTTCAACGAATCCGGCACCCGCGTCCGTACGTTCGCGACGAAGACAGGGAACTCTGGCCGGTACACGTGGGAGTATTCGCCGACGATGCCGAATGGTGACTACAAGATTGTTGCAACGGCATACGACACCGATGGCGATGTTCTCACCACCGCGGAGACAGGACTCTTCGAGGTGACAAAGAGCGGAGATCCGGTCATCGGGACACCGTCAAATCCCGGAGACGGCTCTACCCCAACCGGTCCGGCCGGTGCCGTAATGTGCGAGGGAATGAATTCGAGTACGAGAACCCCTGGTCCAGGCCCCGGCCCGTGCGGGTCATATGAAATACCGGTTTCGTCTGGAGAAGGGTGTTCCGATGGCATGACCGGCGAGAATGCAATTGTTCGGGCCTGGCAGTACAACCTCGAGGATGGACTCCGTCTCCGGAAAGGTAATTCAATCAGGTTTAGTCTGGAGCGTGACCACGCGATGGTATTCCGCTTCAAGACAGACCCCATTGGCTCATACCCGACGATGCCGTACCCGCTCCAGTTTGCGTACGACGAGCACACGGCAAACGGGCCGACAGCAGTTCCGTTCATTACGCTCTCCGAAAAGAAGTGTGACTTTGACTACAGTAAACTCCTGACGCAATCCTTGAGTTCGGGTGGTTCCGTTGTTCCTGATCCGATTACCGAATCGAAGAACAACTGTTTCCAGGCGCAGGCATTCTCGGGAGCACTCCTCGCGCGGGTGACTGAGACGGGAAGCGGGGCACTGTCCGGGAACATCACCACCAACGTACCGTATTGCCAGTTGAAGCCCAACACGTACTACTACCTGAACGTCCGGTTTGAGCAGGCAAACAATAACCCGCGTTCGGCACAGCCGTCCCGGGGAATCATCAGCTGTCCTAAGGGGCTCAACAGCAAAAATGTCTGCGGTATTGTAATTGGGGCGAACTAGCGGCAGTCAAAGAGGAGGGGTTCGATACGTGTGCAAAAGAAAAGGGCGCGACTCGTGTCGCGCCCGTATGCCCAGCCGAAGCTGGGTGTGCTGTACTTACCTGCCCGGGCAGTTCCAGGCGAAGGGGACTTTCGTCATCCCTCGCCCCTCTTCGAGCACCGTGAATTTCAGGTGGCTCATTGGAGGAAATGACCCCGGTTGGTGGTCCTGCCAGTTTTTCTCCGACTGGCAGGACCTGAAGCAGTATCGGACCTTGTAGGTTACCCCGTTGCCGTGGCTGAAATTCACGCCACAGCCGAACGGGATTTCCTGCACGTCCGATTCCGCTCCGACGGGGGGACCATCAGCATGCGAACCCTTCCAGGTCGCATGCGCGATTACCCCATCCGAAGGCCGAACCGACCGTTCCGCCTGAGATGCCTGCCCCGGCGCCATCGGCGGTTTCTCCTTCGGCTTCACATCTTCCGGCACGATCTGCCAGAAGTTGTAGCCGATGACGGTGACTGCGAACGTCGCGATGACTGCCTTCACGATTCTGTTTTTCACCGAAGTGAAGGCAAGCGTCAGGAGGAGAAGCATCCCGGCGATGGGGAAGAAGGCCGCGGGGCGTGCTTGGAACGGTATCGCCGCGAGAATTCCCGCAACGATTCCGAACCAGAGCATTACCCCGAGCGCAACTTGATAAAGGGTCGTGAGACCCTTTATCGCTCCCTGTGTCAGGTCCTCGTCCTTGAGGCCCTGGACTGCCGCTCCTGCGCCGGCCGCGATGAGCAGACGGGTCGGAGCGAACACCCAGATGGCGAAGACCGCGATGCCGGTGAAGAAGGGAACCCAGTTGAGTTCTTTCAAGACGAAGGCGTTCAGCGCCCACATCCCCAAGACTCCGGCAAGTGCCACGAGCGCCATCTTGACGATGGTCTCGTAGAGCTCGTCAGCCTGCTGCTTGAGAAGCTCCGCGTGGGCAATGCCCGCACGCGCGACATAATTCAACATCAGATTTCTCCTTGGGAGGTTTATTTGATGAGTCGGTCGAGGAGCGACTTCGGCCGCGCTTTGTTTGTGGCAACTTCCCGCTCCACCCTACGGGTGTGCAGGATGAGGCCAGCTTTCGCGTCTCTGTAACCCTGCTTTCCGTCATGGAAGAGGTGCTCGAGAAATTCCTGGATGGAATCCATATGCCTCGTTGCCCCTTCCGGGACGTGCGGGACGTGCTGGAGTTCCGTGACGAGTTTCTCGAAACCGCGGATGCGGGCTTCGGGAGAATCCCCTTCCTTCTGGATGGTGTTGACCATCCATTTCAGGAAGTCGAGTCCGTAGTTCGTATCGCCACCCTCCTTGTCGAGGTGAACGACGAACTTCCGGAACTCGTTGCCATACCACCACGAGATGAGCATCTCGCCGGCACAGTTTTTCTTGAAGTGCCAGCGGGAGAACTCGGTGATGACCTGACGCGGATTCTTCCCCTTCATGTCGTCTTCCCGATCGAGCTTCTGGAGCAGGATTTCGAACCTCCGCTCGTCCTCACTGCTCATGACTCCCGGGAGCATTTTCGCGATGCCGGCGAAGAACCCCCCTTTCTCCAGCGGGATTGGCTTCCCGCCGAGAGCGTCTCCAACCATACCGAGACCGGTTACGATGTGACCAACACTCGCAACCTTGTTGAAGATGTCACTTGGCTTCATCTGAATTCCTTTCAATGTACGTGTGCCCGAGGGCACAATTGTTGAGACGGCGGAAGGGGA
>CAYRER010000043.1:0-4117 GCA_964423385.1 uncultured Candidatus Saccharibacteria bacterium
TTCATTTCCATCGACACACACCATACGGGAGGCGCCTCGGGCGACGATTTCTAGCCCATGACGTCATTTGAAAAGCTAATCAAATACTTCGAAAAATTTCCCGGCATCGGCTCCCGGCAGGCGAAGCGCTTTGCGTTTCACCTCCTCACGCTCGATGATGCATCGCTCAAGGAGTTTTCCGACCTCATCCGCACTATCCGGGAGACTGTCACCGAGTGCCCGTCCTGCCACCGCTTCCACGCGGAGCGACAGAGCCGGCAGTGCTCCCTCTGCGACAGCGGTTCGCGCGACCGTACGAAGCTCACCGTCGTTGAGCGCGATACCGACGTAGACGCCATCGAACGCTCCGGCACGTACGACGGCCTCTACTTTGTCCTCGGCGGCACCGTCCCCCTCCTCGGGACAGAGGACGTGAAGGGTCTTCGCGGCGGCGCACTGAAGCAGCTCGTCGAGGCGCGTGCACAGGAAGGCCTCACGGAAATCATTCTCGCCTTTTCAATAAACCCGGACGGCGAGAACACCTCCCGGTACGTGGAGACGCTCCTCAAGGAACTCGTCGAGCGGCACACCATCACGGTGAGCCACCTCGGCCGCGGGCTTTCGACCGGCTCCGAACTCGAGTACGCCGACCCTGAAACTATTAAAAACGCACTACAGAACCGCTCCTGAGAGCAGGTTCTGCCCTTAAAAACAGACGCTAAGGGTTTCCGTACGTAATGCCGACCACCGTATTGCACTGCCCGTACGCGGGGTCACACGTCGTCTTCCCCGTTGACGGGTCAACGTACCGGACGTTCGCGTAGTACGTCTTCGCCCTATCGAGCGGGCCGCACAGGTTCAACCCCTGGTTGGAGCTCGTCTGCGTTCCGAATGACACGTTGCCGCCGCCCTCCACGCCGTAGCGGGAGCAGATGCCCTTCGTGCTCGCCGTCTTCGTGAAGTCCCCCGGACACTCCGAGACGACGAGCTGAATCATCTTTGAAACGTTGTTCCCTGGAGTCGTGATTGCGGCGACCTGTCCGAAGTACTTCACGTTCCCGCTCCCGTAGTCGTACTCGGGCTTGAACTTCACCGCCATGGTCTTCGTCCCCGTGAGAGAAAAGAAGTACTGTCCTCCGCCCTGCTTGGTGGCGTCGGTGACCGCGTCCGCACTCGTGGTGCACGAGGCGACCGACGATACAGACGATGAAATCGTGCCGAGCGGTGGAACATCGGTGTATATGCCACAGAGCTCTTCGGTACAGGCGGTCTTTGTGCCGGTCGAGTCGGTGAAGCGGACGTTGAGGTAGTACATCTTCCCCGGTTCGAGGAGACATGCCCACCAGAACTTTGTCTTGTCTGCAGAAGTTGTCACCCAGTTGATGTTCGCGTCCGACCCGTTGTCGTTGTAGTCACTGCACTCCTCCGTCATTGACGTAAAATCGTGTGGCTTCGTCGAGATGTTAATCTGCACCTTGTCCGGCCGTTTATACTCATTGATACCCGCGGTGAACATGAAGCCACCCGCCTTAGTGACCGGAAACTGAACTGCGAGCGAACGGGTACCGCCCGTTGCGAGGATGAGCCGGTGCTCCGCATTCGCGTTGAGGTCGAAGCTGTCTGTCACCATCGGTACGCCGTAGGCATTTCGCGTAATAGGTGCTGCCGTGAATGAGACTGCACTCCCCTCCTTAATCACCTCCTCCTTCACCCTCGACACCTCGAAGTACCCCGTCTCTGCTGTGGTGCGGAGGACGCCGGTTGAGGAGTACGCGGTGAGGCGGAGCTTGTAGTCACCGTCGGAGAGGGTCGGTGCGTGTGCCCACGCGTACCGGCCGGAGTTTGCGGTCTTCGTCGTGAGGGTGCGGACGAGACCGGACTTGTTCCAGAGCTCGATGGTGATCTTCGCGGTGAGGTCGCCGTACGTCCAGAAGACCTTCGCGATGTCGGCGGGGCCGGCGTTGTTGAGGGTGCTTCCGGTCGTCGGTGAGGTGACGGTGAGGGTGTACGTCGGGGGGACTGATGGGGTGGTTGCCGTGGTGGAGGTGTCGGTGGTGTCGCTCCCCTGACTCCCCGTGTTCGGAGTGGTCTGGGACGGCGTGTATGCGAGCGAGGGGTCGGTGGTGTTCCCTGGGGTACCGCCGGTACTCGGCGCATTCCCTCCGCCGTCTGTGGAGCTCCCTCCCGAGGACGAGCTTGACGGCTCGTCTCCATCGCTTCCGCCTCCGTACCACTCATCCTCGTACTCGACGACCTCCTCGGGGTCGCCGAGGTCGTCTCCGTACACATCCTCCTCTGCTCCCGTTTCGGGGCGCGGGGTGGCGTCGTTCTTGAAGCCGAAGGAGCTGAAGGTCTCGGTGACCTGTCGTTCGGGGCTCGAGAGGAAGTACACGGCGGGGCCGGCGGTGAGGACGAGGAGGGCGAGGGTGATGAGGGCTGTCTTTTTCATAAGATTGCTATGTCATCAATTCACCTGAAATACGACACCACAGGTCGGGAGTGTCGTCGGATTACACTGAATATTGCCCCGGCCATACTCGTCCGCTCGTTCAAACCGAATATTAATGTAGTAGGTCTTCCCCGGCCGGAGCGTACACTCGTACTGGTTTTCTGGAGCATCACCTTCCTTCCGGAGCTTGTAGTTTATGAAACCGGCGGTTGCATTGCTTGTAGTGTGACATCCGTTGTATGTTGCACCTCCGAGCAATGCATAGTTGAAATACCCACGCTGTTCCGAGAGAGTCACGTGCACCGCAGGGGCTACTCCCCGACTCACGTGTTCGAGTACAGAAACTGACCCGTAGTGTGGGAAGAAGTCCTCGGGTGCAGAATCGTCGGTTGGTGTCGTGAAGCGGAAGGTAATGCCATGTGAGGGCTCCATTCCGAACCGTAGCGAGTTGATTGCTCCGAGGTTGTACTCGAGGTTGTACTGCCAGACCTTCGTAATTGCATTCTCTCCGGTCATTCCACTCGAGAAAGTCCCGATGGGAACCTGGTACGAACCGCACGGGCCAGGGCCAGAACCGGGAGTTCGCGGTGCACCGACGTACTCGCAACCGAGCATCTCCTTCGGTCCTGTCGGTGAGGGGATGATGTTCCCGTATACGTCCCTATCCTGTGGAATTGTCGGTGTTGAATCATGTACGTCTTCCTCCTTCGTCTTCGACACCTCGAAGTACCCCGTCTCTGCTGTGGTGCGGAGGACGCCGGTTGAGGAGTACGCGGTGAGGCGGAGCTTGTACTGCCCGTCCTGGAGGGTCGGCGCGTGCGCCCACGCGTACCGGCCGGAGTTCCCCGTCTTCGTCGCGAGGGTGCGGACGAGGCCCGAGGCGTTGTGGAGCTCGATGGTGATCTTTGCGGTGAGGTCACCGTACGACCAGAGAACCTTCGCGATGTCGGCAGGGCCGGCGTTGTTGAGGGTGCTTCCGGTTGTCGGTGAGGTGACGGTGAGGGTGTACGTCGGGGGGACTGCGGGGGTGGTTGCCGTGATGGAGGTGTCGGTGTCTGACGTACCTGTGCTCGGGGTGGTCTGGGACGGGGTGTATGCGAGCGAGGGGTCGGTGGTGTTCCCTGGGGTACCGCCGGTACTCGGCGCACTCCCGCCGCCGTCTGTGGAGCTCCCTCCCGAAGACGAGTTTGACGGCTCGTCCCCGTCGCTTCCGCCTCCGTACCACTCGTCCTCGTACTCCGTCACGTCTTCGGGGTCACCGAGGTCGTCGCTGTACCACTCCTCCTCCCCTTCGGTCGCCGGGCGCTCGACGGCGTCGTTCCTGAAGCCGAATGTGCTGAAGGTCTCGGTGACCTGACGTTCCGGGCTCGAGAGGAAGTACAGGGTCGGACCTCCGATGAGGACGAGGAGGGTGAGGGTGATGAGGAGGGGGGTTTTCACAGCTGTATTATAGCGTGTGCAGGCCTTCCCGACCTCGATACGGGTGGACAGAAAACCCCCGGCCGAAGGCCGGGGGTCTCTTCCGTGTATGAAATTAAATCGCCTCAATCTTCACCTTCGCGTACTTCTGCCGGTGGCCGATGCGTCGGTCGCGGTTTGACTTTGCCTTGTACCGGACGATGGTGATTTTCTTTCCCTTCTTGAGGCCCTGGTAGGTTGCCTTTACCTTCGCACCCTTGATATACGGGG
>CAYRER010000044.1:0-3697 GCA_964423385.1 uncultured Candidatus Saccharibacteria bacterium
GCGGAGGGAGTGAGATTCGAACTCACGGTCCGGTTTCCCAGACTCTTGTTTTCAAGACAAGCCCGTTCGACCGCTCCGGCATCCCTCCATAAGGTCGTAGCCACGATACTAGCAGAAAAATTCTAGGATTCCAATTGTGGTATGCTACCCCTATGCGGCTTTTAGGAATCGACTACGGCACAAAGCGCGTGGGTATCGCGCTCTCGGACGACCAGGGACTCATGGCGTTTCCTCACGCAGTCATTCCAAATGACGGGAACCTCGTGAAGGCAATCGGCGAGATTGTCGAGCGGGAGTCAGTTGGCACCATCGTCATTGGGCATTCGCTCGGCCGAGATGGTGCGCCGAACCCGGTACACGAGAAAGTCATGGAACTCGTGCAGGACCTCACCCTCGAGACGGGGCTCCCCATCGAGCTCGAGCCGGAGCAGTACACGACACGGGAGGCGGTGCGCTTCCAGGGGAAGACCGACCTGACCGATGCGTCGGCGGCGAGCATCATCCTCAACAGCTACCTCACAAAAATAAAAAATAAGAAATAAAAAAGACAAAATGTATACCGTAGTCACACTAAGAATCTAGAAATCTAAGGGCTAATTATCTACGGGCTACGGACGAGCAACTAGTAACTACTAACTAACAACTAAGTAACTAACCATGATTACGTACGACGACTTCACGAAGGTGGAAATCAAAATCGGGGAGGTCCTCTCGGTTGAGATTGTCGAGGATGCAGACAAGCTCCTCCGGTGCATGGTTGATTTCGGAGAGGTTGACGGGGAAGGGAACCCCACACCGCGCCAGATTCTTTCGGGTATCCGCGAGTACCTCGACGACCCGCAGTCGCTCGTCGGAAAGAAGTTTCCGTACGTCGTGAATCTCGAGCCGCGGACCATTCGCGGGTTCGAGAGCCAGGGCATGATTCTCGCGGCGAGCCACGAGGGTGCGCTTGCGCTCCTTAATCCTTCCGACGATGTGCCCGCCGGGACGCGCGTGAAATAGGTCCGCAGTACCCCCTTTCTCGTTTTACGAACGATGCTCACCGCCGTATAATGAAGCTACAGTTTGTATGTCGGTTCTTTCCTTTGCACAACGCGTCTTTCCAACGCCCGAGATCATGTCGTTTCCGTGCGTCGGCGTTGACATTTCTGATACCTCGCTCAAGTACATTCAGTTTGAGCGGCCGCACGCGTACAGCAGTCTTTCCATACGGCACTGGGGCAACATTGATATCCCCTCAGGCATCGTCGAGCGAGGGAGCGTCCACGATGCGGCGAAGCTCACCGCGGTTCTCACGGAAATGCGTAATGCATCAGATGCTCGGTACGTAAACGTTTCTCTTCCGGAAGAGCGCGCGTATCTCTTTGAAACCACTGTCGCCGCCGGGACACCGCGCAAGGACATGCGTGGCCTCCTCGAGTTCAAGCTCGAGGAAAATGTGCCGCTCTCTCCGCGCGACGCATACTTCGATTATGCGATCGTCGGCGAAGACACCAAAAATCGCCTCATCCGGGTCGCTGTCGCCGTCTACGCCCGCTCGACCATCAACAGCTACTACGAGGCATGCACCGATGCGGGTCTCATTCCGCTCTCGTTCGAAATTGAGGCACAGGCAATTGCGCGCGCGTCGGTCGCGCGGAATCTCCCCGGCACGTACCTCATCGTCGACTTCGGAAAGACGCGCATGGGTATCGGCATCGTGCACCGGGGGATGCTCATGTACACATCTACCATTGAGATTGCAGGGAGTCAGATGAGCGAGGAGATGCGGAAGATTCTCGGTGACCGCTCCGAAGCGGAACTTACCGAAATCAAGAACACGAAGGGGCTTGTCGCAACCAAGGACAATGAGGAGATTGCAAAAGTTCTCGAGAAGTATGCGGCGGCAATTGCCGATGAGCTCTCCATCAGGATTCACTACTGGGACAGCCGCGGCATCGACCCTGAGGCGCGGCAGATACAGAAAGTCATCGTCTGTGGCGGCAGTGCAAACCTCTTCGGACTCCCCGAGTACCTCACTGCGAAGCTCGGGATACCCGCAGAGCGGGCGCAGGTATGGCGGAATGTCTTCTCAATAGAGAAGCAGATTCCCCCGATTACGCGTCGGTACTCGTACGGGTATGCGACTGCGATTGGCCTTGGGCTCAGGTACTTTTCCTAAACTATGATCAACCTCATTCCTGAAGAAGCGGAGTCGGTCGTGAAGCGAGAATACGTGTTCCGCGTCGGTGGAACGATCTCGCTTCTCCTCGGCGCAGTGTTTCTCGTCCTCACCATCGCGCTCATCCCCACGTACGTCCTCATCGGCGCCCAGATTACCACCTCTGTCCGACAGGCCGAAGAATCGGGACTTTCCGAAGAGTTTGCACGCGCCGACAGCGAGGTGAAAACAGCGCGAAACCTCCTCCGTCAGTTTACGGGGGATGTTCCAGCGGTGTTTGGAAGTACCGCAATCGAGGAGATACGGGCGGCGGCACCTTCGGGCATCTCATTCCGTTTCTTCAGGATTGAGGAAGAAAAGGGGGCACTCAAGAAAGTGCACGTGCAGGGCACCGCATCCTCCCGCGAAGCGCTCGCATCCTTCCGGGCGGCCGTCGAGCAGTCCGACCTTTTCGCCGCCGCAGAAGTTCCCATCGCCGACCTTGCCCGCGACGTCAACCTGCCGTTCACCATGACAGTAACACTGCGAACAGACAAATAACCGCGTATGCTTCACAAGAGCACAAAAATCATCGCAGCCGGGGGTGTCTCGCTTTTTATCGTGAGCGTGACGGCGTTCGTACTCTTCCTCCGTGCGGTTGAGAACCACAAGGTGAACTTCATCGAGCAGACAACGGCGCGCGCAGAGCTCGAGGCACACCGTGCGACACTCGAGCGGCTCATGCGGACCCTCGAAGATACCAAGGAGGAGCGGGCGTCGCTCTTCTCACGCGTTCTCAAGGAAGAGGAGGTGATTGATTTTCTCGCCCTCATTGAGTCGCTCGGCAGGGAGCAGGGGGTGACGCTCGCAACCAATGCGCTCACCGTCGAGCCGATTGACAGCGAATTTGAAACGCTCGTCGTGAGGGTGAGCGTCGGGGGTTCCTACAGCGGTGTTATGCAGGTCTTAAAGATTCTTGAGAATCTCCCCTACCAGGCCTCGGTCGCTGATGTCCAGCTCACCATGAGCGAAGGGGAGGGAGGCGCGCTCTGGCAGAGTTCGTACAGCGTCCGGGTAACAAAGTTTAAAAAGCAATGAAACTCAACCTTTCCGTACTGACGAGCAAAATCCGCCGGACCGCCGCTCCGGTTGAGGGGAGCGATGTGCTCCGCTTTATGAACCCGAATCGTGACTGGTTCCTCGGTCTCACTGCCGCGGTCGTCCTCTTCATTCTAGGTGCGGGATATATTGCGTATGATTTCTACCAGCAGTTCGGTGTGCCGAATCAGGCCGTCATTGTTGAGGAGCGGCCGGTTGTTTATCAGGGCGACGAGGTAGTGCGGTACGCAGAGTTGTATGAAGAGAAGGAGCGGGAGTTCAACGCGCTCCGCGCCCGGAGACCGTACGTTCCTCCGGTCGCGGAGCCGGAAGAAGAAGTGCTTGCGGAGTGAGTGTTCGCACCGTACACTACCGTCCGATCGCCTCGATAGTTAAATGGATATAACTGCGGACTTCTAAGCCGTTATTCCAGGTTCGATTCCTGGTCGAGGCACAAAA
>CAYRER010000045.1:0-3593 GCA_964423385.1 uncultured Candidatus Saccharibacteria bacterium
AGTAGTCAGCAGACGTGGTGGAGAAGGTGCCGTCCACCGTGTCGATGAAGCCGAGTGTTGTTGTGGACACACTCACCCACCGTGTGCCGTTCCACTGCAGCACGTTGCCGGAGGCAACACCGGATGCATTCGCGATTGTGGTGGATGCATTGATGAAATAATCCGCACTCGTGGTCGAGAAGAAGTTCCGTTGGGTGAAGAGGTAGTCGGCGGAGGTTGTACTGAAGAAGTTGTTGACGGACTTCCAGTAGTCAGCCGAGGTGGTGGAGTAGAAATTGTTCACGGACTTCCAGTAGTCAGCGGATGTTGTTGAGAAGAAGTTCCGGACGGTCTGCCAGTAGTCAGCAGACGTGGTGGAGAAAGACGCAGCAGCATCAATCCATGCGACACCCGCACCTGTTGATGAAAGAATTTGTCCGGCTGTTCCTCCTGTACCTGATCCGTCGTAGAGACGTCCGGTGACTGAGAGTGTCGGGAAGGTTGAGGTCGCCGTGGTGGTTGCGGTGAAGGAAGGTCCGGTAATGGTGTTGTACACGGTCAGTGCGCCGCGCAAGAGCGTGTTGCCGAGTACTTCAAAGATATTCCCGGTCGTTGAGGTGGCATTGGTTCCGATGAGGACGACATCGGTGGTATCAGCCGGATAGAGACTTAGATTATCCGTACTTGTCGACCATGCACCCGCTCCGCCGGCACCAAGATCGTCCGCACCGCATGTCCATGCCAAACCGCTCCATTCCAGAATTTGTCCTAAAGCACAGGAGATGTGTGGGATGGTTGAAGAGGAAATGATGTAGTAATCGGCCGAGGTGGTCGAGAAACTTCCGTCCGCCGCTCCTCCACCGGTAATACCGAGACTGGAGGTGGCAACCCACTGAATACCGCTCCCGGTTGACTGAAGCAAATAACCTTCAGGTCCGTCCTCAATCTCCAGCGCGTCGTCATTTGAATTTGAGTGACTCTCCGGTGATAGGGCAGCGATGCGAATTTTAGGAAGCAGTTCAGCGCGAAGTCCTGCGATAGCATTCGCCAAATCAAGCAGTGTCACACCAGAGACAGAGTGTAAGACGGTATTCGTAACAATTCGTGTTTCTGTAATTCCTCCCGTACCCGGTGTTGTTCCTTGCGCAGTCCCTTGTGTCACCACTCGCGTCGTCGTTGCAGACGTCGGGATGGTCAGAGCAACCGTGACAACCGTGCGCTCCGAATCGGTAATACCGAGCCACGAACGAAGTGCGATTCGTATACGCTGTGAAAGTGTCACCCCCAGCGGTGCGGCGCTTGCAGGTTGTCTCAAAAAACTTTCACTGAAAGCAAGTTGCGTACCGCGGATAAGTGCACGAGTTGCATCTGCAGGATTTTTTACAAATGCAAGAACGGTGTTCGGAACTTCCGTAAGTGCGCTGTAGGCATCGTGCGTAAGTGACGGATTGAATACAAAAGAAATCGCGCTGAAGAAAAGAAGTGTCGTGTACACGAGCGCGCCGATTCGCGGAGAGATTTTTTTAAAACGACGTGGAGTTGCGACTTCTTCCGATGATTCACGGACCGATTCGGAAATCTCCGGAACGACCTCCTCGGCCGTCACCACCGGAGATGTCTCAACAACGGGAGTGGGGGTCGGAATAGATGCCAAAAGTCGGGAACCTTTTTTGCCCGAAGAGAGCACGTATGCGAAGAAGCTTTTTTCTTCAACGAAGCGGGTCCGACCTACGATTCTGGACTCAACCTTGCCCATCCGGCTGATCTGTCCGATGTAGTCGCTTGTATAGCCTGAAAGCTCCGAGGCCTCCTTGGTTGAGATAAATTTTTTATTTTCGGTCGAAAATGAAGGCGCCATGGAAACTGCATATAATTATAGAATGATATCTGTCATAAATCTCAAAAAAACGGGATAAATAGTGGATATCTCGTCTGAACGAGATGCTATCTCGTCTAAATAAACACTGAAAAAACCCAATAAAATCGAAACACAGAAAAAGCCGGGCGCGCTCCTTGGTAGGAACGGCCCGGCCGATGTAAGAACTGCTGAACATCAGACTTCGGAGAACTGCGTCAGGACTTGGACGAGTCGGTGTTCCCCGGCTTCTCCGCCGAAGCGACACCGATGCTCTTGAGCACGGCGGACCCCAGCGGAGTCTGCGCGAACGCCTCGACCATGCCGGCGAGGTTGGTGCCTCCCTGGGACGTGAACAGGTCCATGACGTTGCTCACGCCTTCGATCGGCTTCCCCGCGTTGGCGATGACCTTGATGTCAGCGTCCTTCAGCGCCTCGGCCTGCTTGCCGCCGACGACCAAGTACGTCTTGATCGCCTCGATGGCCATGAGGTACTGCTGGTAGCCGACGTTGCCGCCGATCTCCTTGGCCAGCGTGATCTGCGCCTGCACGGGAGCGAGCTGCATCAGCTTCTCGGCTTCCGCGTTCGCCGCGCCGAGCGCTTCGATGCCCGCCGCTTCCTTGCGTTGCTTCTCCAGATGACCTTCCGCCTTGATGACGGTGGTCTGCTTCTCCTGCTCGGCGGCGACGACCTGCTTCTCCTTCTCGATCTCCGCCATACGCACGAGCTCGACTTGCTTGACCGTCATCTCACGCTGACGGGTCTCCTTCTCCTGCTGGAGCACTTCCTGCCGCGAGAGCTGGTTGGCGATGCCGACCTGCTTGTCCTTCTCCGCGGTCCGCTTGCCGACGGCCTCCATCGCCTCCTGTTCGCGGATGTCGACGGTCTGCTTCGCGCTGATCTCGGCGGTCTCCGCGACCTGCCGATTGTTGGCGACTTCACGCCGGCTCTCCATCTCGATGTGCGACGTCTTCTTCGCCATGATGTTGGAGATGACGTGCGAGTCGTGGCTGTCGCGGATGTCCATGAGCTCCATCGCCTTCACCGACTCCACTCCCCACTCGGCGAGTTGCTCCGTCACTTCCGACGTGAACTGGTCGCCGAACTTGCTGCGCTCCAGCATGATCGTATCGATCACGTCGGAGGCGAGCACCTTGCGGACGGCGCCTTGGACGATGAGCGTGAGCTGCTCCATCAACTCCTGGATGCTCGATACGCGCTGCGCACCGAGCGCCGTGTCCTTGATACGGAAGAACGCCGTGACGTCCACCATGAACGGCACGCGATCCTTGTCGTACGCCTCGTACCCCTTCAGCGACAGGTCGAAGTTGCTGACCGGAAGCTGAATGACCGTGACGCCGAAGTACGGCACCCATCGCGGCCACGCGTAGTAGACGTTGCCGGCGGCTTGTCCGGTGCCGTAGGGCACCGTCTTGCGCTTGCGCTGGACGATGTGCACCGTGTTGGTACTCACCACCCGACGCAGAGCGATCGAGATGATGAAGACGAACGTGAACAGCGCGGCGATCGGAATCCCGAACATCAGAAGATACTTGATCACTTTTTTCTCCTTGTCTGTGTTGACGAAGAACTGGTCAAAAGAAAAAGCTCGTAACACGATGTCACGGGCCTTCCCACTGGATGCCAGTATAGCAAATTTAAAGTATTTGTCAAGACTATTTGAGGCCTTTAACCATCAAAAACTCCCCCGCGCCGAGGTGGCGCGGGGGAGTTTTTCTTTGTTAGATGATATCTGCG
>CAYRER010000046.1:0-3445 GCA_964423385.1 uncultured Candidatus Saccharibacteria bacterium
CTTCTTGAAGCAGTCGATGCACTTAAGATTTGAGGTATCTCTCGGCTCAAACGGGAGAGACGAGATGCCCGCCCCGCATCCGCTGCAGGTCCAGTTGCCCGAGAATCGGGGCTTCTCTCCCCCACCCGCCTTCGGTGCTCCACCACTCTTGTTCCGGTGACACTCGCGACACATGAGTCCCTTGTCGCTCTTTGGTTCAAACGGAAGCTCGGTGATTGTTCCGCCACATCCGCTGCAGGTCCAGTTTCCTTGGTGCATTGTGATTAGTATTTAGTTATTAGTTTATTAGTTGTTAGCGCTTAGTATACTACACCCCCCTATCTCCTACTTATTTTCATAAGCTGACTTAATAAACGCAGTGAACAATGGGTGCGGTGAGAGAGGACGCGCATGAAACTCCGGGTGAAACTGCGTGCCGAGGAAGAACGGATGCTTCTCCTTGGGGAGCTCGGCAATCTCCATGAGCCGGCCATTGGGTGAGGTACCCGAGAAGACAAGCCCCTTCCCCACGAGCTCGGTGATATGTTCCGGATTTACCTCGTAGCGGTGACGGTGGCGCTCACTAATCTCCCCCGCTCTGTATGCACGTTCTGCAACGCTCCCCTTCTTGAGCTTCGCCGTGTATTCTCCGAGGCGCATCGTACCGCCCATGTCGCTCTTCGCAATCTTCTCCTTCTGGTCGGGCATAATGTCGATGACGAGGTGCTTTGACCTTGGGTCAATTTCGGCCGTGTGTGCGTCTTTCCATCCCAAGACGTTCCGCGCGTACTCGACAACCATGAGCTGCATGCCGTAGCAGAGGCCGAAGTACGGAATCTTCTTCTCGCGAGCGTAGCGGATGACCTCGAGCTTCCCGGGGATGCCGGTCGCACCGAACCCTCCCGGGATGAGAATGCCGTCGTACCTGTCGAGCTCTCGGAGCTTCTTCTTGTCTTCAAACTTTGTCGCAGAGAGGTAGTGGATTTCGGGCTTGAGCGAGAGCGCGTAGGCCGAGTACTTAATCGCCTCGAGTACCGAGATATACACGTCAGAGAGGATAAAATCGCCCGAGCTGAAGTATTTGCCGACGACAGCAATCTTCACGGTGTCCTTCCCGTTCTTTGAACGTGCAACAAAACGCTTCCACTTCGCAAGGTCCGAGGACTTTTTCTTCGTGATGCCCAAGACCTCGCACATGAGGAGTGAAATCTGGTCTTTCTCAAAATTAAGCGGGACGTCGTACACGCTCGCGACGTCCGGCGCCGAGATGACGTGCTCGGGGCGGACGTTGCAGAAGCGCGCAATCTTCTCCTTCCGCTTCTTGTCCAGAGGAACAGGACCGCGCGCGAGGATGAAATCAGCGAAGACGCCGGCACTGTTGAGAATACGCGCCGCGGTCTGCGTCGGCTTCGTCTTCATCTCACCGATGGAGTTCGGGACCGGGAGGTAGCTCACCATGACGACGGCGACGTCGCCCGGCATTTCGGTCTTCATCATGCGCACCGACTCGAGGAAGAGGATGTTCTGGTACTCGCCGACCGTCCCGCCGATTTCGGTGATGGTGACATCTGCATCCGCGGCCTCAGCAGCCGCCCGGATGCGGCGGATGACCTCCTCGGGAATGTGCGGGACAACCTCGACGTTCTTTCCCCCGTACTCGAGATTCCGCTCCTTCCGGATGACATCCTGGTACACGGAGCCCGTCGTCATGTAGTTGATGCTGGGGATATCCTTATTCAAAAAACGCTCGTAGTTCCCCATGTCCTGGTCGGTCTCGAGACCGTTGTCGAGCACAAAGACCTCCCCGTGCTCGGTGGGGTTCATCGTGCCCGCATCAACGTTGATGTACGGGTCAATCTTGATGGCTGTGACGGTGAGGCCGCGTGCCTGGAGGAGCATCGCGATGGAAGATGAGGCAATACCCTTGCCGACGCCGCTCATGACGCCGCCGACGACAAAGATGTATTTTCGATTTTTTTTCTTTGCCGTTTTAGATGAGTGCTTCTTCGCCATGCTACACGCGGAGGTACCGGGCAATTGCTAGTGTACTCGAAACCATTCCGAGGATAATACCTGAACCGACGAGAACCGCAAAGAGGTAGCCGAAGCTGTTGACAAAGTAGTTGAAGATGTTGAACGAGAAGAATGCCTCAGTACCCGGCCCGAGCCAGAGCGTCGTCGGGTAGAGAATAAGGAGCGTGAGGACCCCCGAGACGAGACCGTACATGACCCCCTGGAGCACAAAGGGGCCCCGGATGAACATATTTGAGGCGCCGACGAGGCGCATGACGCTGATTTCCTCGCGCGCGGTATAGATGGCGAGGCGGATGGTATTAAACGCGATGAGGATGGAAGAGGCGACGAGGACCACCATGGCGATGAAGCTCGAGCGCTCGACCGTCTCGATGATGCGCGTGAGCTTGTTGATGGCTTCACGGTTCTGATTGAAGTTGATGCGGTCGATGAGGGGCGCCTCCGGCGTCTCCCCCGCCCGGCGGTCTTCAAGGAAATTTGCGATGCTCTCGTACTGGGAAGTCTCTTTTGCACGAATGGAAAGCGATGCACCGAGCGGATTTTCGCCGAGCTCTTCGAGCGCCTGGAGGGTGAGCTCATCGTTCCTGTGTCGCTCCCGAAACTGTGCGAGCGCATCTTCGCGGGAGGTATAGACGACCTCGGCGACGTCGGGGAGCGCCTCGAGAGACTTCTTGAGCTCATCAACCGCCGCGACATCTGCAGTCGTCACCATGTACACGTTGATGTCTACCTTCTCCCGAATCTGTGCGAGTGATGCATTCAGGAGCTCGCCGACGAGCATGACGCCGCCCACCACCGTGAGCGTCACCGTGATGACGAAGACTGCGGAGAGCGAAACGAATGCGTTCCGCCAAAACCCGACAAAACCGGAACGAACGACTCGCTTGATACTGGTGAACATATGGGAGTATTAAAGCACGTACCGACCCTCAGCGTCATCCCTCACTATCCTCCCCTCGTCCATGGTGATGACGCGCCTTCCGAGAGCATCAATGACGCCCTTGTTGTGCGTCGTCATGATGACGGTCGTTCCCAAATCGTTGATTTTCTTGAGAATCTGAACCACCTCGTAGGTCGCAATCGGGTCGAGGTTGCCGGTCGGTTCGTCGGCGATGATGATGTCCGGCTGGTTCACGATGGCACGGGCGATGGCGACCCGCTGTTTCTCTCCGCCGGAGAGCTCGTTTGGAAAATTCCATGCCTTATCGCCGAGGTCGACGAGTCCTAAGGCCTGCGGGACGTTCTCGCGGATTTCTTCGTCGGAGCGGCCGTTGGCCTCCATTGCAAATGCGACGTTCTCATACGCGGTCATGTGGGGAAGGAGCTTGAAGTCTTGGAAGACCGTTCCGATTTTCCGACGGTACCGCGGGAGTGCACTCTTCGGAATCGAGTGGATGTCGAGCGACTCAAAAAATACCTGCCCCTTCGACGG
>CAYRER010000047.1:0-2997 GCA_964423385.1 uncultured Candidatus Saccharibacteria bacterium
TCATGAAGCCGGGACTCCTCATCCTCGACGAGCCGACGAACCACATCAACTTCCGGCACATTCCCATCATCGCGGATGCCCTCAACCGGTACGAGGGCGCGATGATTCTCGTTTCGCACGTCCCCGATTTCGTCGAGAAAATCCGCATCGACGAAGTCTTGGATTTGGGGAGGTAATAGGGCTACGACAAGGGGTCCCTATTTTCGGTGTATACTAGAGACACGTTCTCACCTTTTATAGTATGGAACTCAACTATCCCATCGTTCTCGTTGGCGCCATCCTCGGGATGGCGGTCGGCGTCCTCTGGTACGGACCCCTCTTCGGGAAGCTCTGGCTCTCGGTCGTCGGTGCGACGGCGGATGACCTCGAGAAGCGGAAAGAAATGCAGAGGCGTGCGCTTCCTCTGTACGTCGTACAGTTTCTCCTCACCATCCTCCAGCTCGTCATACTTCTCCGCTTCGTGAAGGGGTGGGAAGAGGCCGACGGCGTCACCATTGCGTTCACCATCTGGCTCGCGTTCGTGATGCCCACCCTCGCGGGGAGTGCCATGTGGAACAATAATCCCGCGAAGGTGAAGTGGACGATGTTCCTCCTACAGGCGGGGTACCAGCTCGTCATGTTCATCATCTTCGGGTGGCTCCTCGGTGAGTGGGGGTACACCTACGAATAGCTATGGAGCAGTACACCTGGTACGCCACTCTGATTAAGCCCTCATGGGCCCCGCCCTCGTGGCTCTTCGGACCGGTGTGGACCGTGCTCTATGCCATTATCTTTGCAACGTACGGGTACGTCTTCTACCTGGTGTGGGCGGGGAAGCTCCCGAAGATTGTCGCGCTTCCGTTTGCGCTCAACCTCCTCTTCAACTTCGCCTTTACGCCAATTCAGTTCGGGCTCCGGAGCAACTTACTCGCATCCCTCGACATCCTCCTCGTTCTCGGCACCCTCGTGTGGGCGCTCATCATTATCTACCCGCACGTCCGATGGGTTGCGTACGCGAATACACCGTACCTCCTCTGGGTCTCTTTTGCGACCGTACTCCAGCTCACCCTCACCTACCTCAACTGGTAGCACTGGCGGTTTCCACAACTTCCCGTGCGTGGTAGTCTATACGGACGTTTTATACACCGCCATCACACATTGCCCATGAATACCGAAACAACACCCACACCCGAGACTGAAAAGGAGTTTGCTCCGGCGCCAGCAGAGACCGGAGTGACACCCCCGTCCGCACCAGCGGAGGTCGCCGAAATGCCGGCCGTCATCGTAGAGGAAAAAAAGCACAGCCCGTTCCAGATTGTGGGAGCAGTCGTTGTCGCGCTCGCCATACTCGGCGGTGCCGCGCACTTCGTGTACACCAACTACTACGCGAATGGCGGGATTGTCGCGGTTGTGAACGGCATGGAAATTTACCGGAAAGAGCTCGACGAAACGAAGGCAATCATCCGGGACAACGCTCCCGCATACGGAATTGACGCGACGGCACCGGACGCAGAGCGTATCATCGAAACCCAATCGCTCGAGCTCCTCATCACAAACGCCATCCTCCTCACCGCAGCAGAAGAAGGAGAGTTCACCGTCACCGACGAGGCGGTTGAGGGAACGTACCAGGAACTCGTCGCGCGCGTCGGCGGGGAGGAGAATCTCCGCTCACAGATGTCGGCAGTCGGTCTCACCGATGAGAAGCTCCGGAGCAACATCCGCGAACGCGAACTCATTGACCAGTACCTCGAAGCGGAAACTGACGTCGAGAACATCACCGTCTCCGACGAGGAGGTGACTGCGTTCGTCGAGTCCCTTGAGGCAAGCAATATTGAGCTTCCTCCGCTTGAGGAAATCCGTCCGCAGATAGAGAGTCAGCTCGCTGGGCAGAAGCGCCAAGAAATCGTGGATGACCTCATCGAAAAGCTTCGCGTGGTGGCGGAGATTGAGCGGCGTATCTAGTGAAACGCACGCAACCCACACGCCCCGGCGACCAAAGGTCGCCGGGGCGTGTTACGTTTCCGGACCGTGCCTCGTAGAAGACTTTGCCTCATTACGTAAGAAATACCACACCTCGGCGTCATCCCGAATATATGGTCGACAAGCTCAACACGTACACGATAAACCGTCCGCGACTCAAGAGAGTCCTCGGGTGGTCGTTCGTCGTGCTCGGCTTCGTCGCCGTCATCGCTCCCGTCGTTCCCGGTGCACCCCTCGTCTTCGTGGGCTTCGAGCTCCTCGGGTGGTCGCTCGTAACCGACCGCGTCCGCGACTTCTTCGCTTCCCGCACGGCGTCTGAGCCGGTTGCGGTTTCTCCGGACATTTCTCCCGAGGTTTCCTAAGATATACTTGCTGTATGCGTACGCCATTCTTCATCGCCATTCTCGTGGTGTTTGTCGGCCTCTCTGCCTGGGTTCTTCTTGTTCCGCCCAGCTCGGAAAAGGAGACGGTGCCTGAAGAACCCGTTGCCTGCACCCTGGATGCAAAAATCTGCCCCGATGGTTCTGCCGTCGGCCGGGTGGGCCCTGCCTGCGAGTTCGCACCGTGTCCCGAAACTCCCGCCGTCGAGGACGTCATCAGCATCGATACACCGCTTCCCGGCGCCACCATCGGGTCTCCACTCACCGTCTCCGGCAAGGCACGCGGAAACTGGTTCTTCGAGGGAAGTTTCCCGATTGTCGTCGTAAACTGGGACGGACTCATCATCGGTGAAGGCATTGCAACTGCAGAAGGCGAGTGGATGACGACCGAGTACGTCCCGTTCTCTGGAAGGATTTTCTACACATTTGACCCCACGACACCGTACAACCGCGGTGCCGTCATCTTCAAAAAGGACAACCCGTCTGGTCTCCCGGAGCACGACGATGCGCGGGAAGTTCCCATATTCTTCGGTGGGGAGGGTGTCGGTATGGAGTATCCAACTCCGGATGAACCTTCTGTTCCGCCCTCACTCCCACCGGGAGACGTCGCCTGCACCATGGATGCGAAGCGGTGCCCCGACGGCTCGTACGTCGGCCG
>CAYRER010000048.1:0-2876 GCA_964423385.1 uncultured Candidatus Saccharibacteria bacterium
CGAGCTCCCGCCTCTTCGCCGGCATCGCGACGTCCTCCTTCCTCCGCTCCGATGAAGCAGACACTGCGTCGGGTCTCCTCACGTTCACGGGTGGGTTCGTGTCGACCGCATCCTCGACCGTGGGCGGCGGCACCGGTGCAACCGGCCTCACCATCTCGGGCGGTGCGACGACGACGGGGAACGCGTACTTCGGGGGGAATGTGGGGATTGGGACACCGTCTCCTGCATCGAAGCTACACGTAAGCGGAGGAGGCCTTCAGGTTGGAGAATCTAGTATGACAAGCGGGAATCCACAGCTAAACCTCTACGGGTACGATGGTGCGGGAGGCGCAGCTCGATATGGGCGCCTTGGCGTAGGAGCAGATGGCAACTTCAGCATTCAAGCAGAAGACGCGTACCTGATTCTGTCGGCCGCCTCATACGTACAGATTCAGGCTCAAACCAACCTTCTCGGTAGCTTACTCTTTAGCGGGGATACGAATTTGTATCGGAACTCCCCGAATGTTCTTCGTACGAATGATTCTTTGATAATCGACAATGGTCTTACAGTTTCTGGAACATCAACCCTCGGGTACGCCTCCTCGACCGCGCTCACCGTCTCGGGCACCGCGTACCTCGCCTCGGCGGGACTCCAGGTCGGTTCCTCGGTGCCGTTCTCAGACTCGGCCGGCACGCTCACCCTCCAGAACGTCGACGCCCTCGACGCGACGACCGAGTCCACCGTCGAGTCGGCGATTGACACCCTCGCGAACCTCACCTCGGCAGCGTCACTCGCCACCGTCGGCACCATCACCTCGGGCGTCTGGAACGGCACCGACGTCGCGGTCTCCGCAGGAGGTACCGGCGCCGGCACGTTCACGTCGAACGGCGTCCTCTACGGCTCCACGACGAACCCCATCATGGCGACCGCAGCGGGAACGAGCGGGCAGCTTCTCGTCGCGAGTGCGGCCGGCGTCCCGACGTTCGTCACCATGGGCACCGACGCAACGCTCTCGTCAACCGGCGCCCTCACCATCGCGGACAACGCGGTTGACGGCACCGACATCGCCCTCGGCTCTGACGCAACCGGCGACATCATGTATTACGACGGCACGAACTGGGTGCGCCTCGCGGGCTCCGCGGGCGTCCTCCGCTCAGTCGGTGCAGCGGCACCATCGTGGGTCGCGACGTCGACCTTGAACATCGCCATCTCCGACACGACGGGCATCCTCAGCCTCGCACGGGGAGGTACGGGAGCAGACACTTCGGGGTACGGAAGCGGTCTCTTTGGTCTCGTCGCAGGCACGATGACCGATATCGATACGTCCTCCGAGCTCGCCTCGATGTTTACGGACGAGACGGGGACTGGCTCAGTCGTCTTCTCAGGATCGCCAGCATTCTCCGGCACTGCCACCTTCTCAGCGCTCACCGCAACTTCGACCGTCACGCTCTCTGGCACTGCAGCGAACATCGCGCTCGGCTCGAACTACCTCTCGGGTGACGGTTCAGACGAAGGCCTCACCATTGATTCAAATGGAAACGCAAAGATAATAGCAAACCAAACAGATGGATACGTCTTCACTTCTCCTGCGCTCGATGTCAATGGCGCAGTGCTCAGAATAGGTGATGGCGCTTCCACGACGGTCTTTTCAAACGCAATCGGCATAAAGTTCCATGACTCTGGTGTTCGCCACGCTTCGCTCCAGTACGTTGTCGGAAGCGGAATGTTCTACCTCTGTGACTCTTCAACCAACGGCAACTCACTCGGCTGTAGCTCAACCTCGACAACAGCTCTTGCTTTCAATAGCACTACGGGCGGTCTTAGTGTTCCTTCTCTCACGGGCACAACCTTAACCACTACGTACGCAACCACCACCAACCTCGCAATCACGGGGGCGACGAACGGCGTCCTCGTCGGCAACTCGACCGGCTTCGTTTCTGCATCTACCACTATCGGCGACGGGTTCATTGCGGATGGCCTCACAATCTCTGGAGGATTCCTCGGCGCGAACACCATCTCGGGGAGCCCGACCTGGACGAATGCGGGGACACTCACCATCGGTGGTACGGTCGCCCTCACGAACCTCACCGCAACGAACGCGACCACCACGTACCTCCGGGTCTCATCGCAGAGCAACCTCGGCACCGTCGCGTCGGGCGTCTGGCAGGGCACGGCGATCGGCGACGCGTACCTCACGAAGACCGGTGACTGGACAGGCACCATCGACGGCAACAACTTCGGGGGCGGTGCGGTCGCTACCGGCGACCTCCTGTACGGCTCCGGCGCCGGCACCATCGCCGAGCTCGGCATCGGCACGACCGGGCAGGTGCTCTGGGTCTCCGGCGGCGTCCCCGCGTGGACGTCGACGTCGACCCTCGGTCTCCTCTCGACCTCCTCGCTCTCGACCTCCGCACAGCTCGCTACGATGCTCTCGGATGAGACGGGGACGGCAGGGAGTGTGGTCTTCAGCACAAACCCGCTCCTCGCCGGCTTCCGCTCGAACGCGTCCTCAACCATCGGCGGCGGCACCGGTGCGACCGGTCTCACCATCTCCGGCGGTGCGACGACGACGGGGAATGCGTACTTCGCCGGCAACGTCGGCATCGGCTCCACCACCCCGAACTACAAGCTCGACGTCGCTGGCACCATCAACGCCTCGTCGGTTCTCGTGAACGGCGTCCCGGTCGGTACCGGCTCTGGCTCAGTCTCATCTGTCGACATGTCGGTGCCGACGGGCTTTTCAATCTCGGGGAACCCGATCACGACTTCCGGCACGCTCGCCCTCAGCTACGCAGCAGGGTACGAAGGCTTCCTCACCTCTGCGTCGACCACCCTCTTCGGTTTCTATAACACCCCATCTTCTCGCATCACCGCGGGCACCGGGCTCCAGTGGTCG
>CAYRER010000049.1:0-2835 GCA_964423385.1 uncultured Candidatus Saccharibacteria bacterium
CGCCGGTCTCAAAGAGGCCGAGCACCGTGAAGTAGTTATCGCGGAGCCACGCCTTGTCGTACCCCGTCCCGACATCGTGTGCCGAGGCGGTAAATACGCCCGTCGGTTTCCGGAGCTTCAGTATTTCGCTCACGTGTGCCCGTATTTCAGAATCAAAATCAATGTGCATACTGCCCGACGTACTACTTCTTTAAATCCTTGACCCATTCTTTGATGTCAGAAATCCACGGGTACGTCTGCGCCAGCACATCGGCAGCGTCCGGATAAAACTCAAACAGTTCAGCGGAACGACTGAGGAGCTCCGCCTGCAAGATGTTGTACTCGTGAATCTTCGCGGTGGCCTGCTCTTTTCGATACTCCCCCACTTCCCGGACCTCCTTCAGAAATCGATCGCTCCTTTCTCTGAGGAACGCTCCGAACTCATACATAATATCGGCATCGCGCGCACCCTCCTCCGAACGCTCAGCGTGCGACCGCTTGAATTCTTCGACCCACCCCTTCACAATCTCCGCAATCTCACGGAGCGCCTTTTGTTTTTCTGTCTCCACACTCATCCGCTCCTGCTGTGGCACCCCTTCCCGTGACATTCGCTCCTTCATACCGGTTTTTGGATAGGCTGATACCCGGACATTCTACCACAGACCAGAAAAGTATCTGTTTTGGCTTACTTGTTACTGCCGAGTGCTCGGAACAGCAAAATTCAGATGAATGACGAGGAGCACAAGAAAAAAGACCCGAGGCGTATCGAGTATACGACGAGGGTCTTTTTTCGTAGTGCGACAAAGTCAGTCGCTGAATTTTGCTGTTCCTACCAGGCGAAGTGGGCAAATGCGCGGTTCGCTTCAGCCATCTTGTGCGTATCTTCCTTCTTCTTTACCGCCGCACCCTCCTCGCGTGCTGCCGCCATGATTTCTGCTGCGAGCGCCTTAAACATCGGAGTCCCCTTCTGTCCGCGCGCCGCGGTGATAATCCAGCGGAGTGCGAGAGCGAGGCGTCGCTCGGGGCGAACCTCGCGCGGCACCTGGTAGTTTGCGCCGCCGACACGGCGTGAGCGCACCTCCATCTGGGGGCCGGCGTTCCGGAGTGCAGTCTCAAAAATCTCTACCGGGTCGCCGCCGCCCTCCTTCGCGTTCTTAATTTCCTCGAATGCCGCGTACACAATCTTCCGCGCCGTCTCCTTCTGGCCGCGGAGCATGATGTAGTTGATGAGGCGCGACACGTTCTGTGTCCCGTACCGCTCATCCTTAGCAATGGGTGCTCGTCTCTTGATTGGTCGTCGCATATGGTTCCTGTCGTTATCTATAGCAACTATAGACTATTAAATTTTAATTTCGTTTATTTCTTTGACTTCTTCGCGCCGTAGCGTGAGCGTCCGCGCATGCGTTTATCAACGCCCGTCGCATCGTACTTCCCGCGGACAATGGTGTAGTTGACGCCGATGTCTTTCACACGGCCTCCGCGTACCAAGACCACTGAGTGTTCCTGGAGCGTGTGCCCCTCGCCGGGGATGTACGCGGTAATCTCCTGACGGTTCGTGAGGCGGACGCGGGCAATCTTGCGGATTGCAGAGTTCGGCTTGCGCGGAGTCTTCGTCGTCACGCGCGTGCAGACACCACGCTTGAACGGCGAACTGTAGAAGTTCGGACGGTTCTTGATTGAGTTGAAACCCGAATCAAGCGCACCTGTCTTGGTCCGCCGTGCAGGATCCTTCCGTCCGCGCTTTGCTAACTGGTTGATGGTTGCCATGTGTCTATAAAATAGTCCGCCTACTCTACTATAAGTCAGGAATTTCGCAAGTATTCGTAAAAGAAAGGGGCCATCGTACGCTACGATGACCCCTGCCGCGGAAACCTAGGTCGCCGGAGCTCGATTCGGAAGTGTGATGCGGGCATATCTCCCGAGAAACTTCCGAGTGGTGTTGAGAAGTTCCCGGGCGCTACCCGCCGTTCCCAAGACTCCAAATATAACACACATCTTTTTCTGTTCCAATATGCAAAAAGAAGGCGGCCGGGAGGTGGGCCGCCATCGGTCCGACACGTCCGGTAGCTTCTGTTCCGAGGTTTCGGCCTCAACAACCGGGGAGGGGAAAGGAGACCCCCGTGCGTTCCGACCTTTCTAATCTACCAGATGCGTCGGGTGGGGGCTAGTAGCTACACTCCGCTCATCGCGTGAAAGACGAACATGACGAGCTGGGAGAACGGCTCCCAGAGTACCTGCATGAAGATGAACACCATGACGAGGAGTACGATGAACCCGAGGTTCTCCATGTACGCGGTGAGCGCGCGGTACCGATACTCGAGGGGTCCGGGGAGGAACGGCGTGATGATTTTTGAGCCATCGAGGGGTGGGAGGGGAATCGCGTTGAAGAGTGCGAGGAGCACGTTGATGAAGATGACGTACCCGAGCATCTCCGTCATCGTATCCGAGAGCGCGAGCGGGTCCGCGAGCCGGACAATGACCGAGAAGATTCCTGCAAGGAGGAGGTTCGCGAGGGGTCCCGCCGCCGCGACAAACGACTCACCCCAGCGCTGATTCCTCAGGTTATACGGATTGTACGGGACCGGCTTCGCCCACCCGAAGAGGAAGTGCGCGCCGGAAAGATAGAGAAATCCCGGCACGACGACGGAGCCGATAGGGTCGACGTGGAGGAGCGGATTCGGCGAGAGGCGTCCGGCAAGGCGCGCCGTCGGGTCCCCGAGCCAGTTTGCCGCGTAGCCGTGAGCAACCTCGTGAAAAACGATGGAGAGGATGAGTATGGCGAGCGTAATGATTTCAAACATTAACCCATTATATAGTGGACAGGATGAAAACAGAATGTCTTGCTATTTCGAAGTA
>CAYRER010000050.1:0-2834 GCA_964423385.1 uncultured Candidatus Saccharibacteria bacterium
TTCCTTTCAATGTACGTGTGCCCGAGGGCACAATTGTTGAGACGGCGGAAGGGGAGAGAACTCCCCAACCGCCACCAGATTCATCCAATTTGCATTCTATCATATTTACTATAAAAGTCAAGTATAAACCCCCCACAAAACGGCTCACTAGAGCCACCTAGCAGGCCCTTCCTGTTTATTTTGGTAAATTCAGTCTGCTCACCCTGGTATACTCCCACGCGTTACCGAAGCATGAATATATTCGATATATCGAATATATTCTGATACGAGGCCTTCTGATACGAGGCCGGACCTTGTCAGTTTTCTAAATCCGGTACAAGGCCGGACCTTGTCAGTTTTCTAATTCCTTTCGATATATCGAAAGAATTTTTAAGAAGAATTTTAAGGCCTGCTACTCCCAAGCTTTAATTACCCCGGCGGGTGCGGTATGCTGTTCTACGTTTATGAAACGACCTTCGATTCCGAAAAAGATTCTCAAGGAGCACGTGCTCCACGATGGTGTACCGCGGACGACACTCTCGTTCTACCGGTACGTACGTATTGCCGACCCTGTGGCGATGCGTGATGAGCTTATGGAACAGCTTTCGACACTCGGGTGCCTCGGCCGCATCTACATTGCCCCCGAAGGTATCAATGCACAGATGAACGTTCCCACCGAGAACTTCGAGGAATTCAATGCGTACATTCAGGGAAAGAAAGAGTTCAACGGCATTCCGTACAAGATTGCTGTTGAGGAAACGGACGTCGTCTCGTTCTACAAGCTCACCGTGAAGGTGAAAGATAAGATTGTCGCCGACGGTCTCGACGACAGCTCGTTTGACGTCACGAAGACTGGCGAGTACTTGAGCGCCGAAGAAATGAACGCGTACGTCGACGATCCGAACGCCATCATCGTTGACATGCGGAACGGCTACGAGAGCGAGATCGGACACTTCGAGGGAGCGATTACGCCCGACGTCGACACGTTCCGCGAGGAGCTCCGGGTGGTCCCCGAGATGCTCAGGGTACACAAAGACAAAAAGATTGCACTCTACTGCACCGGCGGCATCCGCTGTGAGAAAGCGAGCGCGTGGCTCCGCCACCAGGGCTTTGCTGACGTGAAGCACCTCAAGGGTGGCATCATCGACTACAAGCGGCAGGTGGACGAGCAGAAACTCCCGAACAAGTTTCGGGGGAAGAACTTCGTGTTCGACGAGCGTATGGGAGAAAAAATTGGCAGTGAAGTCATTGCGCACTGCCACCTCTGCGCGCACGAGAAGTGCGACGACCACACGCATTGCAGAAATCAGGCGTGCCACGTGCTCTTCATCTGTTGTGAGACGTGTCGCGCGAAGAAGAGGGGATACTGCTCATACCGATGCATGCTCTTCGATGCTCTCCCGAAGCGGGCAAAGAAGCTCCTCACGAGGAACAACCACAAGAAGAAACTCGAGCAATTTAAGAAGCATCGCCTGAAGAGTGAGAAGCGAATACAAGGTGAATGCCGAAGGCAGAGAAGGTGCCCTGGGGTACTGGGAGCTTCGCAAGGCATTTGGAGATAGATTTCGAGTGCACGGAGAAATATATCCCAAAGGCATACAGTTCTTGTAAGGAATGGTGAGGTAGCAAAACGGGCCCGCTCATGCAGGCCCGCCTTCTTCACAGAGAACTCGCACGAGTTCCCCGAAGTACTTCCACTCCTCAGCTGGTTTCCAGGAGCACTTCCCGGTGGTGAAGTCGATTCGAATTGTTACCGCGAATCCACTCCATCCACCCGAATCGAGGAGGAACGTATCCTCCGATTCTGCGAGGGGAATAAGAAACCACTGGTCGAGGGAAATGATCCTCGTTTTCCCACCTCCGCACTCTGTCGGCACCGCAATGCGGTACGCCTGCGGGTTGTTCAGAACGTCATCTCGATTCACGTGTGCCTCCCGAGTGTGGCGTGGTAAATATCACAAAGAGCAATACGATGCTCCCCAGAATGCCACGCATACTCCCCGGTGTCAAAGCACCACACTCCCTCAATCCCCGCAACTCACTTATATTATACCGTACATATATCTGATATAATATAAACCATGAAAAAGCCAAAGATTCACATCGGGCCAGTCGCGGAGGGTGTACTCAGCGTCATTGCTGTCGCAGGAGTCATCTCCATCGCTGTGTGCGCACCGAACGCGCTCCAGGCACTCGCTCCGTTTTTTAAAAAGAAGAAGTACTCAGGAAAGCAGGCCGTTGAGCGGAGTATCGAGTCGCTCGTCCGGACCGGTCTCGTCAAGAAGGTGCGAGATGCGCACGGCAACCCGGCTCTCCGCCTCACGCCGCGGGGGGAGTGGGAGTCCCGGATCAGGAGCGGTGGTTCGGGAGAGAAGGGAAAGAAGTGGGACGGCTCGTGGAGAATTGTCATCTTTGATGTCCCGAACGTACAGAACAAGCTCCGTGCAGAGCTGACCCGGGGGATGAAACTCTACGGGTTTCAGCTCCTCCAGAAGAGCGTGTGGATATACCCGTACCCCTGCGACGACTTCGTCTCAATTCTCCGGAGCCACCTGGAGCTCGGCGAGGGCGTTGTGTACTGCACGGTATCGAAGCTGGAGAACGATAAACGGTTCCGACAGTCCTTCAAGGTGTGAGTTTATACTATATCCTACATATGTAGGATATAGTATAAACGAGCAAGACGTATCGTTTTATTGGGATAATCGCCCTCATCGCCATTCTCTGGTCTGCTTGGCGGCTGATCAAAAACAACACGACATCTTCATAGTGGGCGTGAGAAGACTCGAACTTCCACGTCGTGAGACATACGGACCTGAACCGTACGCGGCTACCAATTACGCCACACGCCCATG
>CAYRER010000051.1:0-2763 GCA_964423385.1 uncultured Candidatus Saccharibacteria bacterium
GACCAGAAAATAACGAGCGCAGCGACTATATTTTCTGAGTCCGTCTGTTTTCTGACTACAGAGGAAGAAAACGGACGTCTCCCGAATTAGAAACCCACGAGAAATTAACCCGATTTTGTCGGAGATTTTTTAAATACCACCTTCTTTGCTACACTGGAGGGGTTCTATGGGCTTTTTAGAGACACTATTTCAAACGCGAACTGCCCCGGTCCACCCGCCGATATTTTTCTACAACTCTGCCTCGGGGACGAAAGAGGAGTTCACAGCAGAGAAGCCGGGCATTGCGACCATGTACTCGTGCGGACCGACGGTGTACGACCACATTCACATCGGCAACCTCCGCGCGTATCTCCTCCCCGACCTCGTGAAGCGCGTCCTCATGTACAACGGGTACGAGGTCCGGCATGTCATCAACTTCACCGACTTCGGCCACCTCTCGGATGACGGCGACGAGGGCGAGGACAAGATGATGAAGGCGCTCCGGCGCGAAGGCAAACCGATTACGCTCTCTGCAATGCGCGAGGTCGCAGAGACCTACATGGAATCGTTCAAGGAGGACAACGTCGCGTTCCGAAACATCCCGCCGACCTGGTACACGCCGGCGAGCGACTACGTCTCCGAGCAGATTCGCCTTATCCAGACCCTCTACGAAAAGGGGTACGCGTACGAGACATCTGACGGTGTCTACTTCGACATTTCCAAGTTCCCCGCGTACGGCATCCTCGGGAATGTGAACGTCGCCGAGCTTGCCCACGGTGCGCGCGTCTCGGTAAACAAAGAGAAACGGAATCCTGCCGACTTCGCGCTCTGGAAGAAGGGGCTCCTCGGGTGGGAGAGTCAGTGGGGCAAGGGCTTCCCCGGCTGGCACATCGAGTGCACCGCGATGGCCTTCGCGAAGCTCGGCAAGCACCTCGACATCCACACGGGCGGCGAAGATTTGAAATACACGCATCACAACGGCGAGATTGCACAGGCCGAAGCGGTGACCGGCAAACCGTACGTCTCGTACTGGCTCCACAACGCGCACCTCAAAATCAACGACACGAAGATTGCGAAGTCACTCGGGAACGGCATCCGGCTCCAGAACCTCATCGACGAGGGGTACTCTCCCCTCACCTACCGCTACTGGCTCCTCCAGGGACACTACCGCTCACCGATGAACTTCACGTTCGAGGCCCTCGACGCATCGAAGCAGGCGCTCTTCCGCCTCAAGCGCTTCATTGTGGAGGAGTGCAAGAATGCGGAAGGAACCGTCCACGAGGGGTACCGGGAGAAGTTCCACACGGCGATGAATGACGACCTCGACACGCCGAAGGCAATTGCCCTCATGTGGGAGATTGTAAAGGACCCGGCGCTCTCCCCCGGCGAGAAGGTCGCGACCCTCAAGGAAATTGATTCGATTCTCGACGTCGGACTTTCTGACGACGTGAGTGACGTCGTCCGCGAGCTCGGCATCGTCGGAAAAGACGAGGTACCCGCGGAGGTACAGGACCTCATCGCACAGCGTGAAATCGCCCGCGCAACCCACAACTGGAACGAGTCTGACCGTCTCCGCGAGGCCATCAACCTCAAGGGGTACGTGGTTGAGGATACACCCCAGGGACAAAAGATATCGAAATCGTAAATTCTGCAAAGGAAAGAGCGCCCGCGCGGACGCTCTTTTTCTTGTTCCCCCCGATGACATCACAGGGAACGGACCATCTGCACCACGAGCGGCGTTGAAAGAACGACCGAGAGAAAGAGCGGAACAAACGGCCCCTTCCTCTTGAGCGGATGCCTGCCGCTCACGTCCAGGACGACGTTAATTCCGATGAGTCCACTGACGAGCACGTTGTACCATTCCATGGCAGAACCTCCAGTCTTTAGTGGGTTTCTCCCCGCCTTCTTGACAGAGTGACTATCCCCTTCCCATCCCCAAATGCGGAAAGTTTAGGGGGTTCCAGAGGCCATGATACAATGCTTTCACCATGGCGGAAACCCAGGCACAGACAGGGACGAAGAGCCGGCTCCTCCGGACTCCTCCGCACGACCTCGATGCGGAGCGTGCGCTCCTCGGCGCCCTCATCCTGAAGCCCGAGGCGATGCACGATGTCTCCGTCACCGTCTACCCCGAATCGTTCTACGCAGACAAGCACAAGGAAATCTACCGGGCGATTCTCGACACCTTCATGCAAGGTGACCCGATTGATATCCTTTCGGTAACGACGAAGCTCAAATCGCGGAACCTCCTCGAGCGTACCGGCGGCGCCTCATACGTCACCGAGCTCGTCGAGTCGGTGCCTGCTGCCGGGAACGCCATCTACTACGCGGAGCTCGTCCAGAACAAATCCATCCTCCGCGGGCTCATTAGTGCCGCAGATGACATCGCCGAGACCGCGTTTTCTGACCCGGAGAACATCGAGGAGGTTATGGACACCGCCGAGAAGCGCATCTACCAGGTGACGAACGCGCCGACGACGCAGAAGTTTGCCCCCATCGGGAGCTCCATTGCGGAGGCGTGGGACCGCTTCGAGAAGCTCAACTCCTCCGAGAACGTCCACCGCGGTATCCCGACCGGCTTCTCGTCCATCGACAACCTTCTCGCAGGACTCCAGAAATCCGACCTCATCATTCTCGCCGCACGCCCCTCGATGGGTAAGACGACGTTCGCGCTCGACATTGCGAGAAACGCCGCGCTCGCCGGCGCATCGGTCGGTATCTTCTCCCTCGAGATGAGCGACCAGCAGCTCGTCGACCGTATGCTCGCGGCGGAAGCCGGTGTCG
>CAYRER010000052.1:0-2752 GCA_964423385.1 uncultured Candidatus Saccharibacteria bacterium
TACAGAAAGTTCGGTCTTGTGCCGAGCTTTTTGTATTTGTCTGAGGACTTGAAGAGGTTGTCGAGAGTTTCAACGGAAGAAAGAAACTGTCATACAACCTGAACAGAACCTGTAAGGTTCAAGTCCTCTCCCCAGCACAAATACAGAAAGTTCGGTCTTGTACCGAGCTTTTTGTATTTGTCTGAGGACTTGAAGACCCTGAACAATTTCTGTGAAGGGTGTACCGATTCTGTAAGAATCAAGTCCTCTCCCGCGCACCAATACAGTGCCCAATTTTGTCGTCACGAGTTGCTAAGTTCGTTTCACTCACCAAGCACTCGCGACCCCGGCTCGTCTGTCGCAGGGCGACATGACTCCGCCCCAGACTTGTCACTGCAAGTCACTAAGCTCACTACGTTCGCTAAGTGCTCGCAGTCCTGCCTCGCGGTTCGTTGCCGTATGAAAGGCAACTCACATCGCTTCGGCTCGGACACGTACACAAAAACAGCACGCAGGTGCTGTTTTTGTTCGTGTCCGCCAGCCTTAAGGAAGTTCGAAAATTAATTACCACGAAAGACCCAGAGACACTCCGTGTGCTCCGAGCAATCAAGTACCTGGAGAAGAAGGGTCTCCACCTTCCGGAGACTTCGCCCCCGCTCCCCTCGCCGGAGGGAGCGGGCGAAGGAACAGCCGGTAGAGGTGCACGAGCCGTCCGGCGAGTGCGGCAGCCTCGTCTCTGGTAATGGTCTCGCCAAACTCCCGCTCGTAGATGATGATGAATCGGTCGAGTGCTTCAGTGGTGAGTTGCATAGTGCAACGGTAGTGCGACCTTGACGAATTGGGTAAGTGTTGTAGTGTTGTCCGAGTTCTTTCGTGCAAGAGGGGTTTCCAGGTCATACCGACCTTGGCCCACTTTGCTCGAAAGGAAGCCTGACCATGGACAACATGCTCGGTACAGCGCTCCACGAGGTGTGTGGACCGCTCGGTGATTTGCTTCAGAGGTTGCGTGGAAAACATGGCGAAGAATGGCTCACGGCACTCAAGCTCTTTCTCCGCAAGGAAAACCCGTGGCCGACGCCATGTTCAACGATCGCCATCGACTTTAAGGTCTGGAAGGAAATCGTCTTCGCAGACAAAGTCGTTCGATTGGTCGTTGTCACTCCTGCAGATCTTGGCTATCCCTTCGGAGCTCCGCGCAAGGCCATCTATGAGCGAGCGCAAGAGCAGGGCCTCAAGCTGGCCCACTGGGATATCACTGATGCGCTGTTCAAAGCGTACAACAATCAGCCAATCGGAGAAACGCTCGTAGTCGCCTCCCTACCACAGGATGAGGGACACGAACGTCGGCACTACCAGTGGAAGTGGCTATTGCGGTCTGTAGCCAACCAAGTAGGTGAGTCGATTATCGAGTTGGAGCAAGGCGCCATAGGCGCACGGTGGAAAGGTTCCGCCAAGTTCGTATTCGTTCTTCCGAATCGCGCGTAGTCGCGATCGACTGATTCGAAATTGCCGGTCCCTACAAGGACCGGTTTATTTTTGCTTTATTTAAAGGTTTGATTCCTTGCGGGAGAATATTGAAGATTAATTCTGCAGATACACAAACAGCCCAAATATAAGGGCTGTCTTCGTATCTGTACCGGTCAAGACGGCAGAATTTTCATTTTTGATCTGTCCGCCCACTAGGGTATCGACCCTTACAGGGTCAGTACCCGTTCAGGATATTTTTCTTCGTAGTACTCGAAAAAGTATCTCTGAACAGCTTCGATCCCTAGACCGCAGGCAATCCCATTGCTTGCTTGGGCGGACTGTCGTCACGGATTACTAAACTCGCCCCACTCGTTAAGTATCCGCGACCCCGGCTCACCTGTCGCAGGCGACATGGTTCCGCCTCGGACACGTACACAAAAACAGCACGCAGGTGCTGTTTTTGTTCGTGTCCGCCCACTAGGGATCGAACCTAGGACCTTCTCGTTAAGAGCGAGCTGCTCTACCAGCTGAGCTATGGGCGGATATGTAATTGTGCGGTGAGTGTACAAGAAAGAGCATCGAAATACAAGGGTATTTATTCGGTGCCAGGAGTGGGAATCGAACCCACATGAGCTTTCGCTCACGACATTTTAAGTGTCGCGCGTCTACCAATTTCGCCACCCCGGCGTCTCTGATTCTTACCACGATGAGTTGGTTGCAGACTGTGACAGTTTGGACAGAGTATCCGGAGGTTCTGCAGACGGTTGTCATAACGGTCACCGTTAATGTGATCCAGCTCGACCGGAATCCTACCATCTTCTGATTTTTCTGCCCAGCCGCACAGTTCGCACTTCTCTTCCTTTAACCCTTCTCGGAAGAGGCGTTTCTTGAGCTTAAAACTCTGAAAAGTACCCCCCTTAACGAGGAGCTTCTCCATGGTAATCCTGGGAATGAACGGGTATGTCCTGCCCCGCTTCCAACCACTTCCTGTGAGGTTGCTTGTGTCGAGTCCCAGTTCTCGGATACGGGCTTGCACCTGAACGTAATTTCCTCCTGCGGGAATGAGTCCTAGTCTTTGGATAACTTCTCGCACACTCCGTGACAACGAAACCGCTTTTACCAGATCCCCATCAGACCACCGTCGAACTCGTTTCATAAAAGGTACACGTGTAGTGTATAGTATACCCTATGCATATACCATACTGAATCTACCGTTGGCTTTTAAACGCGGAGGATTGTATTGTTGTGCTGCATGGGCGTGTGGCGTAATTGGTAGCCGCGTACGGTTCAGGTCCGTATGTCTCAC
>CAYRER010000053.1:0-2591 GCA_964423385.1 uncultured Candidatus Saccharibacteria bacterium
TTTACGCTCGTCGAGCTCCTCATTTCGATTGCAATTGTCGGCATTGTGACGTCGCTCGTCCTCGTGAAGTACGGGTCGTTCGACAGTACCGTGCTCCTCAAGAGTCTCGCGTACGAGATTGCGCTCACGCTTAGGGAAGCCCAGGTTCGCTCGGTTTCCGTCTCACGGAGTGAGGTTGATCAGAGCTTCGACCAGCCCTTCGGTGTCACGTTTTCTCTCGATAGTTCGAAGCAGTACACGACATTCCGGTACGCAAATGCCGAGACCGACCCGACGAAGCCTTTTTACTACCCTCGGTATGACACCTCGAATGGTGCACAAGACATTCGCACCTTCATCATTCCGCGGACGATGCAGATAACGGACCTCTGCATCACGGAGGGTAATGGGAATGAACTCTGCCTCTCTGATTTTCCGACAGCCTTCGACCGACTGGACGTGTCGTTTCGTCGACCGAAGTTCAAGGGGCTTTTCTTCGCAGAAGGGTATGAAGTAGGGAATCAGGAGGATATCCAGGGTGCCAAGATAGAGGTCGGCTCGGCCACTGGATTTCTCTCATTCATCGTCGAGGTGACGAGTTTGGGTCAGATTTCAGTCTACAAAGCACCATGAACATGAATCCTCAGAGAAACCAGAAGGGATTTACGCTCGTTGAGCTCATGGTGTCGCTCGCAGTTTTCTCCATCGTGATGACGGTGAGCGTCGGGACCCTCCTCGTCCTGGTCGATATGAACGCGAAGGCGCAGGCCCTGTACTCAGCGTCGACAAATCTCTCTTTCGCTCTCGATAGCTTGGCGCGCGAGGTGCGCACGGGGTATCACTACTACTGCAGTGATTCCGATGATGCACTGACACAGTCCTTTCCAAATAATAGTAGTACGGGTAACGACTGTGACAGTTCTGATCTGCTAACAGACAGAAACTTCATCACATTCATTCGTGAAGAAGATGGCGAGCAGATGGCGTACCGACACAACATGGCCGAGGGGACGATAGAGGTTAAGAGTGGTTCTGCTGGCTGGATGCCAATAACCGCAGATGATGTGTTTGTTGAGAGTTTTGAGGTTGTCGTCGAAAATTCGGAAACGCTGAGTGGTGGTAATAACGGGAGCCAGCCAACTATCGACCTAAGAGTGCGCGGGTACGTGAACAACGGGCTCGACAGCAACACCGACTTCTTTATCCAGACACGCATCGTCCAGCGACGCATTGATATTCTATGATGTACTTCAGCAACAGAGGTGGCTTTACACTCGTCGAGACCCTGGTCGCCATTTCGATACTTCTTCTCGTGGTCATCGGCCCGATTACCGTCGCACAGCGGGGCATTAAGAGCGCGTACTACGCGAATGAGCAGGTGACCGCGGTCTTCCTCGCCCAGGAAGCGGTCGAGGCAATCCGGGAACTTCGGGATACAAATGCTCTCGGAATCTACGGTGGTGGTGCCGGAGGGACGTGGGATTGGAAAGCTAGTCTTAAGTCTAGTGTCTCTGACTGTTTCGATTCGAATGATGGTTGTGCCTTCGACCCAGAGAGCGGAAACTTTGAATCTTGTGACTCAAACAACGGCTGTCAGCTCTATGTAAATAGGGAAACGGGAGAGTACAGCTACAGCAATGCTGAGGGTTTTGTTGATTCTGGGTACACGCGGAAAGTATATTTAAACGATACTGCGGTAACAGGTGCAGTTTCGGTAACCGTCGAGGTCGACTGGGATTCGAGGACATTCGGAGGAAGCAATCCTGGGCAGAAGGTGGTACTCAAGACGTGGCTCTACGACCATTACCAGCGCTACGAGGATTTCTGATTTCTATGCCCATGAAGAAATACAAAACAGGCGAACGGGGTATCACGCTCCTCATTACCCTCCTCCTCATGGGGGTACTCCTCGGCGTGAGTGCATCGCTCCTCAACCTCACCCTGAAGCAGTACCAACTCGCGGGCATCGCGCTCTCCTCGGAAACCGCCTTCCAGGCGGCGAACGCCGGCCTCGAGTGCATCCTCTACCACGATTTTTCGGCAGGAGACCCATTTGCGGTGAGTGATGACGGGATGGGACAACTGCCCGAGACGGATGTTTCTTGTATGGAAGATTCTTCAGACGATCTAGAGGGTGGTAATAACTCAAATGCCGGGAATCAGTCAGGTCAGGTAGAGAGTGGAGAGGAACAGAGATTCTCATTTACCTGGAGCGGAGTATGTTCCGAGGTGAGCATCTACAAGTTTTCTAATGCGGATACTCCTGAGAATGTCATAGTGAATGGCAGAAACATGCGCCAGGATTTGGTTAATAATTCCACAGGAGCACCGGTACCGGATGGGCTTGGTGACCCGTGCCCTGCTGGGTCCGTCTGTACCGTTGTCCAAGCACGCGGGTACAACGTCCCGTGTGATGACATAGGTTCAAATCCGCGGGTCGTCGAGCGCGAGTACACGCAGGTGTACTAGGGAGGGTAACCCACCGAGGCGCTGAATCCTGGGAGGGAACACCACCCTTCCTCCCGCACACTCGTATACGCAGAAACTCATACACCCACACCCACACAGCAACCGCCAACAATCGTAGTATCGGATTTATATTATATGCTACA
>CAYRER010000054.1:0-2526 GCA_964423385.1 uncultured Candidatus Saccharibacteria bacterium
AAGGTGTAATTTACGGCAATATCTGCTATACTCCGGGAAATTCTGATGCGCCTCATTTCGGGCGTTTTTCAGTCCCCCATTACCATGGCAAAGAAACCGGCACAACCGAACATCACCCCCCGACCGCCGATTGTCGTGGTCATGGGTCACATCGACCACGGCAAGTCGACGCTCCTCGACTACGTGCGGAAGTCGAACGTCGTCGCGGGCGAGACAGGCGGCATCACCCAGCACCTCTCGGCGTACCGTGTCGAGCATACGACGAAGGAGGGCGCGAAGAAACTTATCACGTTCCTCGACACGCCGGGACACGAGGCGTTCCAGAAGATGCGCTTCCGCGGCGCCGACGTCGCCGACATCGCCATCCTCATCGTCTCGGCCGAAGACGGCGTCATGCCGCAGACCCTGGAGGCCCTCGAGTGCATCACGAAGGCGGGCATCCCATACCTCGTCGCGGTGAACAAAATCGACAAGCCGAACGCGAACCTCGTCCGAACGCAGTCATCGCTCATCGAGCACGGCATCTACATTGAGGGTATGGGCGGAGACATTCCGTGGGCGGCAATCTCCGCGAAGTCCGGTCAGGGTGTCGACGAGCTCCTCGACCTCCTCCTCCTCACCGCCGAGCTCGCCGAGCTCACGACCGACACTGAGGCGCCCGGCGAGGGACAGGTCATCGAGGCGAAACTCGATCAGAAGCGCGGGAACACCGCGACCCTTATGGTGAAGAGCGGCACCGTCACCTCCGGCACGTTTGTCGTCGCCGGAGAGGCGTTCGCGCCGGTCCGCATCATGGAGGACTTCGCCGGGAAGAGCATCAAGGAAGCCGGGGCGTCGGAACCCATCGGTATCGTGGGCTGGAACGCTGTACCAAAAATCGGCGAGCGCTTCGTGACCGTCGAGTCAAAGAAGGAGGCCGAGGAGCGGGCGCGTGAGAACACGGTGAATACACCCCGGGCAGTCGAGGCAGAATCAGACCTCCCGACTGTTCCCGTCCTCATCAAAGCAGACGTCATGGGAACCATCGACGCAATTGCGCACGAGCTCAAGAAGTGCACGACCGACCGCGTGTGCGTGCGCGTCATCGGCACCGGCGTCGGCACCATTTCGTCAAATGACGTACAGAATGTGAGCGCGACGAAGAACGCCATCATCGTCGGCTTCAATGTGAAGCCGGACCGCGCCGCAGTCGACCTCGCGGAGCGCGTCGGCGTCGAGATTCAGACCTTCGACATCATCTACAAGCTTTCCGAGTGGCTCGAGGGGGCGCTCAAGGCGCGCACGCCGCAGAAAGAAGAAGAGCGTGTCACCGGGCAGGCGAAGATTCTGAAGCACTTCAGCACACAGAAAAACCTCCATGTCCTCGGCGGAAAGCTCGAGGAGGGGCGCCTCGCCATCGAGCAGAAGGTGCGCATCGTGCGCAGAGACATCGAACTCGGACGGGGCGTCCTCAAGAATCTCCAGCAGCAGAAATCGAACGTGAAAGAGATTTCTGACGGCGAGTTTGGTATGCAGCTTGAATCGAAGGTCGAGATTGCTCCCGGCGACCGCATCGAGGCGTACGACATCGTCATCATCTAACTATGGAATTCGACCGGCACGACAAAGCGAAGTCGCTCTTCAGGGAGATTGTCGCGCGGTTCATTCGCGAAGAGGCGAGTTCGAACCCGCTCATCACGGTGACTGACGTGCACGTCTCCCCGAACTACCACGACATCAAGGTGTTCGTGACAACAATCCCGGAGGGTAAAGAGGCGGACGCACTCGTGTTTCTGAAGCGCAAGGGTACCGAGCTCCGCACATACGTGAAGGAGCACAGCCGGCTCAAGTTCATCCCGCACATTGACTTCCAGGTTGACTACGGCGAGCGCCACCGCCAGCACATCGACGAGGTTGTGCGGAAAATCGACGACGAAAAGAAGGGTACGGCGGGGCTTTGAAGCGACACGGAACAATGTGGTAAAGTACGGTGTACTAAAAATCGGCCAGGTGGCGAAGTAGGTGAAAATGTTTGGGAAACATTTTCACCTGCGGTTTGCAAAACCGACACGCACGAGTGAGCTACGAACACCCGGAGGAGCGCAAGAGGTTGTCGATAATTTGAGATTACGAAAATTATCATACAACCTGAACAGCGCCTGTAGGGCGAGATTCTCGTCCGAGAATCGAACGAAGTAATGATACAATCCAATATCGGCCAGGTGGCGAAGTGGTAACGCAGCGGTTTGCAAAACCGACACGCACGAGTTCGATTCTCGTCCTGGCCTCAAAGATAAAAAGTGTTTTTATCTTTGGCCAGAGAGAATCGAAAAGGTTGTCGACGATTCCGACCAAAGAGAGGAATCGTCATACAACCTGAACAGATTCTGTAAGAATCGATTCTCGTCCTGGCCTCACGAGGAAACCCTGCTGGGGTGGCGTAATTGGTAGCCGCGTTAGTCTTAGGAACTAATGGAGTAATCCGTGGAGGTTCAAGTCCTCTCCCCAGCACAAATACAGAAAGTTCGGTCTTGTGCCGAGCTTTTT
>CAYRER010000055.1:0-2505 GCA_964423385.1 uncultured Candidatus Saccharibacteria bacterium
TCGCTGAAGAAATGGTGTATGAAGACGGTCCGGATATTCGTCTCGATGAGGGGAACCGGGGTGTTGTAGGCGAACGCTAGAATTGCTCCTGCGGTGTAATCACCAATCCCCGGCAAGCTCTTAAGTTCCTCGAGGGTTTTAGGGGTCCGACCCCTAAATTTCTGGGCAATTCCTTTCGCGCACTCGTGGAGCATCTTCGCCCGGCGGTTGTATCCCAAGCCCTGCCACTCGCGGAACACGTCGCCGAGGGGTGCCCTCGCGAGTGATGCGAGCGAGGGAAACTTCACCACGAAACTCCGGTACTTCGGAATCACCCGCACCGCTTGCGTCTGCTGGAGCATAACTTCAGAGACGAGGATACGGTACGGGTTTTTCGTCTTCCGCCACGGGAGCGTGTGCCTCCCCTCTCTCCGGTAGTACGTCCAGACTCTCTTTCTAAAATCTCTCTCCTTCTTCGTCATCTAAATCGTATACACAACATCCTTGCGCTCGACGATAACAGGCCACTTTTTCTCCTTTGCGTAGGTATAGAGCTTCATGTTCGGGTTAAAGCAAATGGGCATCTCGACCGATGCGAGGAGCGGGATGTCGCCCTCGGTGTCGCCGACGCCGATAGAGTCTTCTCGGGTGAGACTCTGGCGTTCTATGACCCGCTCCACGACGAGCGACTTGTCCCTGATGAAGTCCTCGTCGGTGACGACGCCAGTGAAGCAGTCCCGAGGGCCGATCTCGTAAATCCTCCCGTACACCTTGTCGAAACCGTACGACGCGCAGAACTCGTCGAGCACGGTCTTCGGCGACTGCGAAATGGCGACGACGTAGTACCCTTGCCCCTTCAAATCCTCAATGAGGTCGCGCGTGTACCGGTACGTCTTCTTCCCGACTCTCCCGACCACCTCCTTCCCGACCTCCGCGAGAACGCTGTAGTGGACGCCGCGGATGTGCTCGACGAACGTTCTCACAACCGCATCGATGTACTCTTCGTAGGTTCCCTCACGGTGCTGCCATGCCTCAAACTCCCTCGCGTAGCGCTCGCGCGCGGTGATGGGAAAAACTCCGTCATCAATGAACGCCTCAACGAGCTCAATGAGGAGACTCGAACGGAACACCGTTCCGTCTATGTCAAAAAATGCGGCCTTTTGCATGTCCCTAGTGTACCAAAATAAACAGAGCCCGACACAAGATTCGTGACGGGCTATTAGGGGGTTGGAAGGCCGTGGGTGTGCACCCCAGGGTGCTAGCTTTGCGCTCCAACAAGAGGCCAAGAGATCGAAGTGGATGTTGTGTTTCCCCGCCGTCAACAGAGGGACCTCTAAGAAGCGTGTACCTGGCGGCAGTGCTTCATACGGAGGTGTCAGAGGGCAGGAACCCAGATGGATCAATACAAGGCTGACTCGAAAAGAACGACTTCATGAAGTCCGGGCCGAACACTGACCAGGCCTTCCAACCGAAATGATGGTACTTCTCCTCAAACAGAACGTCAATAGCCCTACAACACACTAATGAACGTCGGACGAAGCTCCCGCCACTCCTCTTTGGTAAGCACACGCTCGCTGTATCTCCCTCCATCGGGATAGTTTGCTTCTGAAATTGAAATTGCATCGTCCGGGAAGACCGCCTCGACGTACGCGAGGTGCCCGACGTCATCGTGCATCATGTACTCCATCACCGCACCCACCTTCGGCATGACGCTCATGTGGATGCGCGGGACACCGCGGAGGATGCGGTGCCAGAGACCCGGCACGCGCGGGTCGCGCGTCCGCGGCCAGTCAATCCGCTTCCCCTTCCTCCACAGCTTGTAGAGAACGTACTCGCCTGCCTGGAGCGGCAAATCGGTATGCCCTGCCCCGAACGGGTCGCCGAGGAGCGCGCGGACGCGCGCGGTGTTCGGGTGGTCGACCGGGTGCTCTTCACCTTCAGTAAACTCGGGATAGACGTGTGCTGCACGGTCAGAGAGGTCTTCTTTCCGTACCCACCCTTCGACCGCACTCCACGCGACCCGGAAGAATCTCCCCCGTGGCTCTATAACCATGACCATCTCACCGTACGGAATGGTGCCAACCGAGGAGTCAAACTCAACGGTCGGGTTGCGGTACACAGGAACCGCGATGCTCCGCGCGTACATGACGGTGTTCTTCGCGGTTTCCGGCACAACGTGTGCTTCTTGTCTCAAGACTTCTGAAACGGTCCGGAATGTCGGGACAGCTTGCTCGCCTTCAGGAGCAATGACCGGCACCTCAATGACTCTAGAGACCGAAACAGCCCGCTCCTCCGGGTAGTAGACGGCAACACACCGGACGGCAAACCGGATGAACACCTCGTAGAGCGTATCGATGACGGAAGCAATGGGTGCCATACGGGTACACTATACCACCAGAGAGTGGTTGCGTACTCTTGACGCTTCTCGGGCAGTGCATCGAAACCGACGCGCTACCGCGCTCGGGGCCAGCACGTGGAGGCCTCAGGAAAGACTGCAGTAAGCGGGTGGCGGGTGCAGTTGTGCTT